>NZ_ANNO01000373.1:0-1310 GCF_000409565.1 Pseudochrobactrum sp. AO18b | reverse complement strand
GGGGCGGTCGATAACCGCCATACCATGCGTGAGGAGCGGGCGCGTTTCGATGCGCAACAATAAATCAAAGGCGCATTGTCAGAGCGTATTCCGAAAACTGAGAACCGGTTTTTGGATAAGATACGCGTAAAAACAAAGAGATAGAACGAGCGCCGTGATCCGGTTTGAATGCAAACCGCTCTGACAATGCGCCTTCCTTTCTTATCGTGTTATTTTTTCACGGTAACGGATACAGAGCGTACTTTGTTTTTACTGGCACTGCAATCGACTGTAATTGCATCCCATGCAGCACTTCCGTTGCGCTGACGGGCTTCGCCGCTGAGCCTGACGGTTACATTGCCGTTGTTGCGGTTCAGTTGCGCAGCATCATAATCGGCTTGCGTAAAGCCGAAGCGGTCATATTTATATTTCTTGTTTTTGGTCAGATCATGCGCTGTTGCAGAGCATAAAGCAGTTTCCGGCTTTGCCTTGCTGTCATTGATGGCCAGATTGTAATTAGCTTTAAAGTCAGAGCTCTGTTTTGGCACAGCTTCCGCCTGAACAAGGGAGGATGAGCCGATAAGAGAAATTATTACAACTGAGGCTTTAAAAGGAAGAGTTAACATAGCAAATCCTGCCGTTTATTGATTGAACGTAATATACTTGTTGATCGTAATGATCTGATTAATATTGGTTTTTAAAATATCGCAGAAAACTATGATCTATTTTAGTGCAAATGAGGGTTAAAAGCTGCCTTCTATATCGTTTTACAGTAATATGTATCGAGAATTCTCTGTTCCTCACTTCAAAAACATTTCCTATGATGTGAGGTTGTTAAGAATAAACAAGCAAAAGAAATGAAGCCACCATCAGCGGAGGAATGAATAAGGCCGCAGCAGTGAGAATATTTGAAACAGGCCGGTGAATTGAAATCTTCTTTTTATAAAACTCAAAATTTCTCACGGATTTTATAGTTTGATAGAGTAGCAGATAGGTGCATATGGCGAAAAACCCGATGTTCCAGCCTGATAATTGAGCCGGTGTCGGCCGCCCGGGAACGCCGAGTATCCACGGGATAATGAGAAGGCCGCACAGAACAGCGATTACATCAGGATATATGCGTATTATAAATTTTATCATGCCGATCTCTGTTCTTGGAATGCCGGATATTTAAGTTGAGGCAAGATTCAAAGAATGGCAATGTTGCAACGCAAGAAACCGGCATGTGTTCCGAAACATAAGTGGCCGGTTTCGGATCAAGATACGGAAACAATCCGCTGTCTGCGCCGCAGGCCTTGACAAGACAGGCTTTCACTCCTTAAAAGCCGCTC
>NZ_ANNO01000372.1:0-2013 GCF_000409565.1 Pseudochrobactrum sp. AO18b | reverse complement strand
CGCCTTGTATTGGTCAAAAATGTCGCATATGTTGAGTTCATCGAATTTTCGGTCGAGTGATTTTGCGGCCCGCACGGCAACGCCTTTCTTCTCATGATCTTCCATCAACAACTTCGATCCACCGGGAACGTCGCAAGGCGAACCTGAATTTACTATGAACTTGAAGGAATTTCCCATGGCTACGGGAACAGTTAAGTGGTTCAACACGACCAAGGGTTTCGGTTTTATTCAGCCTGATCAGGGCGGCACAGACGTGTTCGTTCATATCTCCGCTGTACAGCGCGCTGGCCTGGCTCAGCTCGATGAAGGCCAGAAAGTCACCTATGAAATCGTGCAGGACCGCCGCTCTGGTCGTTCATCTGCCGACAACCTCGTTGCAATGTAATTTGCGATAAGGTTAAGAGCTGCATTTCATGCGGCTCAGGGTTGAGATACAGGGCGTTGAGGTCACACTGACTGACAATCTGGGATCGAATAAAAGGCGGGTTTTCCCGCCTTTTCTTTTTTCTGCACATCCCAAATATAAAACGCCGCAATTACGCTGCGATGCAAAAGCTTTCCTTGCACTTTGCCTGTGATTGCGACATAAAGCTGTAGCCTCTGACTGAACAGTCCGGCTCTATATCAGCGTTGCTCCCCACCGGCATAAACAGCCTCAAAACTGTAAACTCCCCGGATATCATATGCGACCAGATCAATCTGCGCTCGCGAAGGGCTCAACAACGTCGCTATAGCGGCTGCTCAGCACCGGCAGCAACGCTTAAACACACGCGGTTGAGGAGATTGCGCTGTGTTTTAGGTTTTCTTTTATCCTCCGGCTATTCAGCCGGATCGCCAGTTCCATTCAGGAGTAATGATCATGGCATTCCTCGCCGACGCACTGTCCCGCGTAAAACCATCTGCCACAATCGCTGTCAGCCAGAAAGCACGTGAGCTGAAAGCTAAGGGCAAAGATGTTATCAGCCTTGGTGCAGGTGAGCCGGATTTTGATACCCCTGATAATATTAAGCAGGCAGCCATCGACGCAATCACCCGCGGCGAAACCAAATATACCCCTGTTTCCGGTATTCCTGAACTGCGCAAGGCAATTGCTGCGAAGTTCAAGCGTGAAAACGGTCTGGATTACACCTGGGAACAGACCATTGTCGGCACCGGCGGCAAGCAGATCCTGTTCAATGCATTGATGGCAACCCTCAATCCGGGTGATGAAGTTATCATCCCTGCGCCTTATTGGGTAAGCTATCCGGAAATCGTTGCCCTGTGCGGCGCAACACCGGTGACTGTTGAAACCACAATGGACAACCAGTTCAAGCTGCAGGCTGCCGATCTGGAAGCTGCGATCACGCCAAAAACCAAATGGCTGATCCTCAATATGCCTTCCAACCCGACAGGTGCCGCTTATTCTGAAAGCGAAATCAAAGCGCTGACCGATGTGCTGCTGCGTCATCCGCAGGTCTGGATCCTGACCGACGATATGTATGAGCATCTCGTTTACGGCGAATTCAAATTCATGACCCCTGCGCAGGTTGAGCCAAAGCTCTATGACCGCACACTGACCATGAACGGCGTTTCCAAAGCCTATGCCATGACCGGCTGGCGCATTGGCTATGCAGCTGGCCCGCTGCAGCTGATTAAAGCTATGGATATGGTTCAGGGTCAGCAGACCTCCGGTGCCTCCTCCATCGCACAATGGGCAGCGGTTGAAGCTCTCAACGGCCCGCAGGATTTCATCGAAAAGAACAAAGCAATCTTTCAGGGCCGCCGCGATCTCGTTGTTTCCATGCTCAATCAGGCCAGCGGCATCACCTGCCCGACACCGGAAGGCGCATTCTACGTCTATCCGTCCTGTGCAGGTCTGATCGGCAAAACCGCACCTTCGGGCAAGGTTATCGAAACCGACGAAGATTTCGTTTCCGAATTGCTGGAAGCTGAAGGTGTAGCCGTTGTTCACGGTTCAGCCTTTGGTCTCGGACCAAACTTCCGTATCTCCTATGCAACTTCCGAAGAGTTGCT
>NZ_ANNO01000371.1:0-10647 GCF_000409565.1 Pseudochrobactrum sp. AO18b | reverse complement strand
TCGTGGGGGGCTTTTTTATTGCGAACAAAACTCTGCCTGCATAAGCAGGGGCACATAGAATACGAAAAAAAGGGGGGGGTTTTTGTCGCCCTGAAATTTGGACAAAAAAAAGCCGGACATAAGCCCGGCTTGGAATTTTGAAGGCGTCATATGGACAAGCCTTCAGAGGGGAACACTTAGGATGCGCAATGGGAGGAGGAGACGCATCACTAAGATGAGTTGTATATGCTCCTTTAAGCCTGGTTTCACAACGCCCGATATTGCAAAGCAGCCATGCATTTTCAGATAGCTCAGCATCTTGAAACCAGTTTTTCTGCACAGATGGGCATTAAACAACAAAAAAGCCGGTAAAACCGGCTCTTTTTAGCGTCAATTGGTCTGTTTCAGAAGGACCAGTTTCTCGCTTTGGAGAAAATGAAATCGCGGAAAACATGCAGCTTGGCCGCATTTTTCAACGCTTCCGGATAACAGAAGAATGTATCGAAGGAAGGAATCTCTCCCAAAGCCGGCAGCAAACGCACCAGCCCTGATGTTTTATCGACCATGTAATCCGGCAGAACCCCGATCCCGACACCACTGAGAACCGCGCGGCGGATGGAAAGCAGATTATTGACCTGCAAGGTCGGAATGCGCGCACCGCCATCAGTGCGGCCTGCTGTTTCCAGCCAGTTCAGCCCCATCAGATAGGACGGCGCAGATTCACCAAAAGTTACAATGCGATGCTCATCCAGCTCTTCAATGGCATTGAGTTTGCCATATTTGGCAATATAGCCTTCAGATGCATAAACATGCATATGCACGGTAAACATGCGGCGCTGGATGAGATCCGGCTGCTGCGGCTGGCGCAAACGCAAAGCACAATCCGCATGACGCATGGTCAGGTCCAGCTCTTCATCATCGAGAATGAGCTGCACCTGCACATCAGGATAGAGATCGGCAAATTCTTCCATCCGCTCGATCAGCCAGCCGGAACCAAGCCCGACCGTTGTCGTCACACGCAGGCGACCGGAAGGCTTTTCACGGTTTTCATTGAGTTTGGAGCGGACATTTTCCAGCTTCATCAGCACATCATGTGCTGTGCGATACAAAACTTCGCCCTGTTCAGTCAGAATAAGGCCACGCGCATGACGATAGAACAGCGCCACACCGACATCCTGCTCAAGCGCGCTGACCTGACGCGAAATCGCAGATTGCGACAAATGCAATGTCTGCGCCGCATGGGTAAACGAGCCGGCCTCAGCAGCGGCATGAAAAATGCGTAGCTTATCCCAGTCAAGTGGTGCCACCACACTATCCCCTTTTCATGCAATGCCCGCCTTTATAGCAACGGACATTGCTTTTCATCCTCCGGCACAATGCGGTTCATCCGCTATGCACTTCCCATTTCAACTTCTCGCCGATGTCCGACAGTAAATCAGAATCAGCTTATAACTGCCACAAGACAAAGAACTAAATTTTGTGGCAACTTTAAAGAGCCAGAGCATTTTCAACAAAAACGAAAACCGGTTTTGCAAAGAAAATGTAGCCGAAACAAAGAAACAAAGCGATTTTGCGATTCAGGGTCATTCAAAACCGCTCTGCAGTGCAGAATTATCAGGTGCCGGTTGTTTAAACCACGAGCTTAACGGCTCAGGCTTCCGGTTGTGCTGCCAGCCAGCGCTCAGCTTCAAGCGCAGCCATACAGCCCATACCTGCCGCAGTTACAGCCTGACGGAAAATATCATCCGTCACGTCACCGGCAGCAAATACACCTTCAATGCTTGTCGCGGTTGAATCCGGTGCAGTCCACAAATAACCGCTATCCTTCATCTTCAGCTGATCTTTGAACAATGACACCGCCGGTGCATGACCGATTGCGACAAACACACCATCAGTTTTCACCTCGGTAATCGCACCGCTCACCGTATCTTTGAGCCTTGCGCCGGTTACAACCGGCCCCATAGGCGGATTGGCAGGATTGCCGGTAATTTCCTCAACTGCATGATTCCAGATGATTTTTACATTTTCGCGCTTCAGCAGACGTTCCTGAAGAATTTTCTCCGCACGGAAACTGTCACGGCGATGCACAACAGTGACGGATTGAGCGATATGCGAAAGATACAGTGCTTCTTCGACAGCAGTATTACCGCCGCCGACAACAATCACATCCTTGCCGCGATAGAAGAAGCCATCACAGGTTGCACAGGCAGACACACCGCCGCCCATGAAATGCTGTTCGCTTTCAAGACCAAGCCATTTGGCCTGCGCACCGGTCGCAATAATCACAACATCACTGGTAAACACCGCACCGCTGTCGGTTTTCGCCGTGAACGGACGCTTCGACAGATCAACTTCCGATACCAGATCATAGACAATTTCAGCGCCGACATTTTCAGCCTGTTTGGCCATTTGCTCCATCATCCACGGCCCCTGCACGGTTTCTGCATAGCCCGGATAATTTTCAACATCGGTGGTAATCATCAGCTGACCGCCCTGCTCCAGACCGGTGATGATAACCGGTTTCAGCATGGCACGAGCCGCATAAATAGCTGCCGTATAACCGGCAGGTCCTGAACCGATAATGAGGACAGGAACATGGCGCTGTGTCATAGACTTTTCTCTTTCCGCGTAACTTCATTGCCGCGCATTACAGAATAAAATCCGTATTGCACCCAGATAGTGTGAAACTAGGTTTCGCAGTCTCCGATTACAAGCTGAAGCGGGGCTTAATCACAGGCAAGTTTATCCATCAGTCAGAAAACCGCGCTTGTGTTTCTGAGAAGTCACAAATCGGCTTTTGTGTCTGCCCCCCATAGGAAATGCATAAAAATTTTGCTAGATTCCTATAGTTTTCCTATAGAGTTACCAAACCCGTGCTGCTTTACGCATAAACAGGCAGTCCTGCTGACGGGAAGAGTTATTACAGCCGAGAGGGCAGGATCATATTTCGCTTCGTTAGTAATATTTGCGCGCGTTTAGGCATGATGATGGCCGTCGCCATGCTGTTTCCTGCAATGTTTGACCTGCGCGACGGCACACCGGACTGGCTGATTTTCATCCGCTCATCCCTGTTTACCGCCGTTGTATCGTCACTGGTCTTCCTCTCCACGCAAAACAGTCATATCCGCTTTTCGCCGCGTCTCGGCTTTCTGCTCACAGTCTCGCTCTGGGTAACGGCTGCCCTGCTCGGCTCGATTCCGTTTTACTTCTCCCATTTGCCGATCAGCTTTGCGACAGCACTGTTTGAATCCACATCCGGCATTACCGCCACCGGCTCCACAGCACTGACCGGTCTCGACCAGATGCCGCGCGGCATTCTGATCTGGCGCTCATTGCTATGCTGGATCGGCGGTATCGGGTTTATCGGTTTGGCACTGTTGCTGCTGCCGTCTCTGCGCATCGGCGGCGTTCAGCTTTTCCATATGGAATCTTCGGACAAATCCGAGAAAATTCTGCCACGCGTCAATCAGCTGGCGATCGGCATCATTGTCGCTTATTGCGGCCTGACTATCCTATGTATTGTTGCATATTTTGCCGCCGGAATGGGCATGTTTGATGCTATCAATCACGGGCTGACCACAATCTCCACAGCCGGTTATTCGACTCATGACAGTTCTTTCGGCTTTTTTGACGGTAATAAAGCCATCCTGATTGTGGCTATGGTCTTTATGACGCTCGGCTCCCTGCCGTTCATTCTTTTCATCAAAGCCGTCATTCCGCAGCAAATGCCCAATCTGCTTGATCCGCAGGTTAAACTATTCCTGTCATTGATCCTTATTTTCACATTCGGGCTGGCAGTAATGCTGCGCATCAGCTCCGATATGCCTTTCGGCACTGCTTTGCTGACCGCAGGCTTTCATTTCATTTCCGTTATCACCACCACCGGTTTTGCAATGGAGGATTACACGCTTTGGGGCCCTGCGGCGGTCGGTGTGTTCTTTCTTGCCTCCTTTATCGGCGGCTGTGCCGGTTCCACCTCCGGCGGTATGAAAATCAACCGCATCATCATTTTGTGGCGCACCACACAGGCCAGTCTCACCCGTCTGGTCATGCCTCACGCCGTCGTCAAAGCCCGCTACGGCACATCGGAAATCACACCGGATATTGCCCAGAGCGCCCTGCTCTATCTGTTCCTGTATTTTGCCTCGCTGGTGCTGGGCACGATGGCATTGTCCATCTTCGGGCTGGATTTTGTCTCCGCCTTTACCGGCGCGCTTACCGCCCTCTCCAATGTCGGCCCCGGCCTTGGCGAAACCATCGGCCCTGCAGGCAACTTCTCCACCATCAATGACAATGCGCTCTGGGTGCTGAGCTATCTGATGCTCGCCGGACGTCTGGAACTGATTACGGTGGTCATTCTGTTCACCCGTGCCTTTTGGGTACGCTGAACAGCAATCATCACGAAAAACTGATCCGGTTCCGGAAAAGAAAATGATGCAGAATGGTTGATAATTTCAATTAACCATTCTCATTGTTTCATTCATGATATAATGCAATGACTCTAAAGCAATTCTTGGAAAGCCCGTCACAGGCACTGAACCTTGCATTGTTGTTATATAATTGCTTTATGCACTTCTGAGACTTCCATTCTGCCTCCGGCAGTTCACAGCCCTTTTATTGCCACCCTCTTACGGAGTTCCTATGCCGATTAAGGTTGATCTTGATGATATTGACTGGAAAATTCTGCGGGAACTGCAAAATGACGGGCGGATGACAAATGTCGAGCTGGCGGAACGCGTCGGTATCTCGGCACCGCCATGCCTGCGCCGTGTACGCAAGCTTGAAGAAAGCGGCATCATTCAGGGCTATCAGGCGATCATTAAAGGTGAAGCTGTCGGTCAGGATCTGGTGGCTTTCTGCTCAGTCGGTCTGAAACACCAGTCCGATGGCGAATTGAAAGCCTTTGCCGAGAAAACCAAATCCTGGTCGCTGGTGCGCCGCGCATGGATGGTGTCCGGTGAATCCGATTTTCTGCTGCATTGCGTTGCACCAAATCTCAACGCGTTCCAGACTTTTGTGATTGAAGAACTGACAGCTACACCGAATGTGGATTCCGTGCGCACAGCACTGACCATCAAGCCGGTCAAAGACGAAGTTCTGATCGCAATTTAAAAGCGACATATCTCTGAATATTAAAAAAGCCGGTGAAAACCGGCTTTATTTATGTCTGCTCGAAAATCCGTTGGTAGAAATCACCGATTGTTTTCGCTTCGCGTTCCAGCGGGAAAAACTCGCGCACACGCTGCAAGCCCTTTTCCGCATGTTGTGCGGCAAGAGCGGGATCACGCAGATAATTTTCAATCGCAGGTGCCATAGTCGCACCGGACGGCACAACATAACCGGTTTCACCTTCAATCACGATTTCCGGATAGGCACCGGCATCGCTGGTCACCACTGCGGTTTGTGAAGCCATGGCTTCAAGCGGCGTCAGGCCAAAACCTTCGGTGCGAGACGGCGCAACATAGACATCCAGACGGCGATACCATGCACTGATACTGTCGCCCGCAGGATCGGCACTGACAAACGGCACCTCACCCAGAAAAATAATCCGGTCAGCCAAACCCGCTTTTCTGACCTTTTCCTGCAGTTCTTTTTCAAAGCCAACATGCTCAGCTGTAGCACGTCCTGCCACCACGGCCGTCCAGTCAGGATAGCGCGGCAACAGCTCAATCATCGCATCAACAAAAAGGTCTGTGCCTTTCTGATGCCGCACACGGCCAAAACAGCCAATGGCATATTTTCCGGGCAGACCGGTTGCCGCGAAACGATCCTGCGCGCTTTGCGGCGGGCGGAACTGTTCCAGATCAATACCATGCATGCTGACAGTATTCGGCACGTCCAGATAGCTCGCCGTGCGGCCACTGGTTGCCAGAACACCGTCCATACGACGGATCAGCCATTTGGTAAATTTCTTATGATGGCGCTGTGAAGCCGAGGTAAAAATCACCTTCAGCTTCATCCGCAGCACATCGCGCATCACAATACCGGCCAGCATTTCAACATTGCGGCGGGCATGCCAGATGCGGAATTTTTTGCCGGACGCAGGCCTGCGCCATAATCCGGCAAGATCACGCAAATTCACATGCGGAAGATCATCCGGCAATCCCCGCCCGACAGCTGCAATCCTGATCCCCATTTTGCGTTGCACCGGCACCAGCTGGACAATCGTCGAGGTGACGCCGGAGAGACGCTTTTTAAAATTCGGAGCCAGAATATCAGTGTCAGAAAGGGATACGCGCACTGGTTAAATAAATCTCATACCAAGGATTTCATAGGAACGGGCGCCGCCCGGTGCATTGAATTCCACAGTATCGCCTGCGCTTTTACCGATCAAGGCACGCGCAATCGGTGACGAGATAGAAATGCGGCCTTTTTTAACATCCGCTTCCTGATCGCCGACGATCTGATAAATGCGCTCTTCTTCGGTGTCTTCATCAATGAGCGTAACAGTCGCGCCGAATTTGATGGTCGTGCCTGTCAGCTTTGAAATATCGATCACTTCAGCACGGGCGATAAAGTCTTCAACTTCACCGATACGGCCTTCATTGAGGCTCTGTGCTTCTTTGGCTGCATGATATTCGGCATTTTCAGAAAGATCGCCGTGCGCGCGCGCTTCCGAAATCGCCTCGATAATGCGCGGACGCTCTTCCTGCTGACGCCAGCGCAGTTCCTCTTTCAGCTGATCGAAGCCAGCCTGTGTCATAGGGAACTTTTCCATGCCCTGTCCTTTCTCATGCCTGATGCGCGGTCTTCAATCGCGCTAAAGCACTCCGCAGCCTTAAAACCACGAAAATGCAGAAACAAAAAATGAGACTATCTTCCGGCTAGCAGAGCACCATGCGCCCTGTCGGGTGCACAAAGGTTGCTCTAACATTTATATTTACAGCATAATTTTACCTTAAGCTGTTTCAGGCTTAAGGAATTATGCTGCAGCAGCCGGAGAACACCCCCGAGACTCAAAAATAAAACGGTCGCCGAAGCGGTGCTTCGGAACCGTTCATCATTCATCATCTGTTTCAGTTATCGTGCCAGCTTTGCAAACAAAAAGAAAGAGCAAAAAGCATCGGCAAAAAACTTGTGAAAAACTTGGGGCCTGCCCGCCCCGCGCCAAGCTTTTCTGAAACATTTTTTTAAAAAAACAGATCTTTTTTACTAAAAACCTGTGACAGCTTTTACATGAACACAACAGCATGAAAACGCTGAAACAATATATAAGACTTCAGTATAAAGTATTATAAGTCCGAAAATTTCAAAAAAACTACAGCTGACAGCGTGAGAATCATTTCGGATATACGTTGTAACATCATATATTATGCTGAAATCCGGCTTGCTTTCCTGCAATAATACAGCATAGTGACCGCGGTTCAGCACATAGTCTCAGCCTGCTCAGATCCGGTTTGCCCTCAGCTCTGTCGCGTATCATACAGAGAAAAGCAGTTCCGGCCTGCCGGACAGTTCCGTCTTCCGCAAGACAAACATGATCTGAACTGTAACGATCCACGTTTATTGCATTCCGCAGGCATATCATGACCCAGTCACGCGCTAATTTATTGCTTCTTTTTGCTGGCCTGATCTGGGGTCTTGGCTTTGTTGCCCAGTCAACCGCCATGGAAAATATCGGCCCGCTGACCTTTATCGGCCTGCGCTTTATCGTGGCCACTGCAACAGTTGCGCCTTTTGCCTTTATGGAAGCCGGACGCGCATCCAAGCCGCTTTCCTTTTCCGATCATAAAGCCTTCATGATTCTCGGCAGCATGTTGTTTTCCGGTATGGTTCTGCAGCAAACCGGCCTGCTCACCACTTCCGTCACCAATGCAGGTTTTCTCACTGGTCTTTATGTTGTGCTGGTGCCGATTTTAGGCGTGATTTTATTTTCCCAATGGCCGCATCCGGTCGTCTGGATCTGCGCCGTGCTCAGCCTTACAGGCATATTCATGCTGTCCGGCGGTTCGCTTGACGGTTTCAGTCAGGGCGACTGGCTGATGATTGCCGGTGCATTTTTCTGGGCTTTGCAAGGGCTGTTCATTGCCCGCTATGCATTGCGCATCGGCAGACCGGTCACCATGGCCTGCGTTCAGTTCGCGGTCGTTGCATTTGCCGGCATTGTTTGCGCTGCGATTTTTGAACAGATCGAATGGCAGACCATTCAGGCCGCAGCGCCGGAAATTCTGTTCACCGGCATGTTCTCATCCGGCGTGGCGTTTACATTGCAAGCCATCGGCACCCGTTACACCAGCGCACCGCAGGCAGCTATTTTCCTGTCTTCCGAAGCTTTATTCGCAGCCCTGTTCGGCGCAATTCTGCTTGGCGAACGTCTGCCATTCATCGGCCTTGCCGGTTGTGCGCTGATTTTCCTGTCCATGCTGATGGTCGAAATTGTACCCCGTCTGCGCTTCAAAAAACCGGCAACCGGCAAGACAAGTCTTTCAGAGGTTCCGGCAGAAAACCTGTAAAGCACGCCGTTACAGCTATGGTTTAAAAGACACGACAGCACGTTAAACTGCCGGATTTATCTGTGCGGTTTAGTTTTACAGATTGCCAGACTTGCTAATTACTGCTTTTAAAAACACTGAACATCCGGTTACGTACACGGAAGATGTTCCGCTTGGTTGAACAGTAACAAGCTTGGCAAGGATAGAGCAGCGAATGACTCGTATTTTGTTTCTGGCATTCGTTTCCATCATTATCAGCGGCTGCACCGGCTCCCGCGCGGTACTCTGGCACGGCCCCAATTCCAATCCGGCTTCTGTAGCTGCGGCCAATGCTGCCATCATCAAACCGGCTCAGCCAGCTTCCGTCGTCCCTGTTTATGTAGCCACAAGCCGTCAGCGCAGCGATGATTTTTCAATGCCTTACAATGCGAAACGTTCAGACAAGCTGAATTTTTCACGCGTTGATATCGGCATCCCGAAATCCCATGTGAAAGGCGTTGTGGAAAAGACCGGCTATAAGCCGGATCCGGCCAAGCATTTCGCGGCAGTCAGCTTCCAGCCTTTTGATAACAGCCAGATTTTCGTCAATCAGCTGAATCAGGCTCTGGATCAGCACTCGGCAAAAGATCAGGAACTGCTGATCTTTGTGCATGGCTATAACAATAATTTTGCGGACAGCACGTTCCGTGCAGCCCAGTTTACCCATGATTACGGGTTAAAATCCGTGACCGTGCATTATGCATGGCCGTCTGCGGCCTCGCTCGGCCTTTATGTTTATGACCGCGACAGCGCCAATTTTGCGCGCGACGGTCTGGCAGAATTGCTGAAACTGGCATCAAAGACCAAAGCCAAACGGATTTTGCTGGTTGGGCACTCCATGGGCAGTTTCGTCACCATGGAAGCTCTGCGCACATTGGCACTCAATGAAGAACGGACTGCACTGAATCGCCTGACCAATGTTCTGCTGGCCGCCCCTGACATTGATCTGGATGTGTTTGAAAAGCAGGTCAAAGATGTGAAGCCTCTGCCTCCTATGGCCGTTCTGGTTTCGCGCAATGACAGTGCGCTGAATATTTCAGGCCGCATTACCGGCGGACATTCCCGCGTCGGCGACGGCTCCAGCATTGAAACACTGCAGAAATATGGCATTGCCGTGCTGGATGCCAGCACGGTTGATGGCGGAGATCACAGTGTCTTTGCCTCTTCGCCAACGCTGATGGCACTGGTTAGTGACGGCAGCCTTTCCTTCAATACTTTGAAAGGCGAAGGTCAGACATCCGGTCAGGCCATATTGGCCGATGGTACAAATGTGATTACCGGTGCCGCTTCTATGGTTATCTATCTGCCGGGACGTATTTTAACTGCGGCTGCCACAGGCTTTCAGCAATAGTGTCAAGCTCTCACACCATCCCCGACCTGTTTTGACTTCGGGGGTGGTGTAAAATCTGTTTTCTGCAGTAACCACATTTTGCAATATTGATTTTATCCCTATCAATAAAAGCCTATATTGAGCCGGTAAGCATTCAGGCTACATTCACATAATTCCGTATAGATTCTGACAAACGAAAAAGCTCCGCTATCCGTCCGCCCACATTCCGAATGGATGTATGACGGAACCGGAACAGGTGCTTATTCGTTTATAATTTATGGCGCCCTTTGATGCTCTGAGCTCAGAAAGCCTCTGACATGAAAAGCGCGCAGATTGTTCTGCTGCAAAAACAGACAATTCATCACGGGGAGACCGAAAAATGAAACTTGGTATCAAATCGGCAATTATTGCCCTTGCTTTATTCTCCGCCACAGCCGCACAGGCTGCGAATGCGATTGTAACAACCAATCTTAATCTGCGTACCGGCCCCGGCACGAATTATCGTACGCTCGGCTCTATTCCGAACGGTGCACGCGTTGATGTGAACGGCTGCACCAGGGGCTATGGCTGGTGTCGGGTCAATTACGCAGGGCGCTCGGGCTGGGCATCCTCACGTTATCTCGCAGTGCGCGAAGGATCATCCGGTAACTACAGCAATAATAATTTCGGCAACACAGCTGCCGCCATCGGCATTCCGCTGATTGCCGGTGTAGTTATCGGCTCGGCGATCAACAATGACAGGTATGACCGCTGGGATCGTCCGTATTATCGCCTGCACCGCCCATATTACCGGCCGAATTATCGTCCGGGCTGGGATGGATACCGTCCGGGTCGTCCGGGCTGGGAAAACGGCCATCGTCCGGGCCG
>NZ_ANNO01000370.1:0-1618 GCF_000409565.1 Pseudochrobactrum sp. AO18b | reverse complement strand
GCGCCACTTGAAATCGTTCATCAAAAGTCTCGCTGAAAATTGTCAGCATTCTTTCGGACATCGGCAAAATTTTTGCAACAGAGCCATGAATTAAGTATGCAGGTTCAACACTGCATAGATACAGTCTACAATATTGATACAGACGCTGATCGATTTCGCTATCCCTCAAATTCAAAAAATCTTCCATATGCAGGCATATCTGCTGATCTAAAACAGCTATTTCAATCGCATGAATTAATCATCAGATGGTGCGAAGGCATTGTTCAAGAGTATGGTCTTGATCACTGATAGATAAATCCTCTCAAATACGGTCGTTTTTGAGAAGCTCAATCAGCATCACAAAAATAAATTGATCTGCCCGAAATATCTTCTCAAAACTCGTCTCAATTGATATGGTTCTCAAAACCATATGATTAACCGTTTTTGAGAAGATCGAGGGTCAATTAAATGCTCGTCGGCTATGCGCGTGTTTCAACACAGGATCAAACAGCAGATTTACAGATTGACGCTCTTCGCGCGGCTGGCTGTGAAAAGGTTTTTGTTGAAACCGCAAGCGGTTCCAAAGCTGACCGGCCAGAACTCTTAAAAGCTTTGGATTATATGCGCAGCGGGCAGGACAGTCTTGTTGTATGGAGATTAGACCGCCTTGCGCGTTCATTGCTTCAACTGATTGAAACCGTCAATGACCTTCAGGCCAGAGAAATTGGATTCCGATCGCTCTCTGAAAATATTGACACATCATCATCAGGTGGCCGCTTAATATTCCATCTATTTTCTTCAATTGCAGAATTTGAGCGTGACCTTATCAGGGAGCGTACAAAAGCGGGACTGGAAGCAGCTCGTAAGCGTGGAAAACACGGTGGGCGGCCAAAGGCAATGGACAGTGCTGCAATCGTGCAAGCTAAAGCGCTTTTTGAACAAGGTGATCTTACTGCAAAGCAAATTGCAGTGAGACTTAATGTTTCTGTCCCGACCTTATACAGATATTTGTCACCGACTGATAAGCTGCCTTTAATTAAGCCGGATGGGTGAATTTTAAAAACTGCGTGGATCTGTTTCGATTAAAACGAACATATTCTAATAATCATCTATTAAACCAGCCCATGCGCTCCGCTAATGACGGTTCTGATTTATGACCAGCTGCAAGCATAAGGCTTAACTGATCATCATGGCTTATAGCGCCTATGTGAAAGCCCTTCATTTTTGCAGCTTCAATAATCCCTTCGAGGGTAGGAAATTCCTCAAGTTCTGTACCAAGCCAGATTTCAAAATCCTCGTACTCGCCATAGTCCTTTAAAAAGCCCTGAAGAAAAAATGTACGCAAAGGCTGATCATAGCCAATGAATGCGTCTGCATCCTGCTTGTCGTCCTTGTTCATGCAAATTTGTATGCGACACATAATATGTCCTCCGGAACATTTTTTCTTATGAGAGGGAAACCAAGGGGCATCCCTAGTTTTCCCAGCAAGTCCAAAAATCGGTGTCCCCGTTTTTCGCTCTTCGAGCTGCAAAATCGCTCTGATGTGCGACCCTTCGGGCGGGTGATCCCCCTCCGTTTTTTGGTCTTGCCCCCTTCCTTACCCGTCCTCGCCGGACAGGCAGAGGGGCATGCAGTGCAT
>NZ_ANNO01000369.1:0-790 GCF_000409565.1 Pseudochrobactrum sp. AO18b | reverse complement strand
CGCCCCCCCCCCCCCCGTTCTCTTTTCTAGGCCGATTATGCGGCCATTTTTTTCGGCAGGCGCGGCAGCAATATTGTCAGCACGCCGAGCAGTGGCAGGAATGAACACAGCCAATAGACATATTCAATACCGTGGCTGTCGGCGAAATCGCCGAGCAATGCAGCTCCGATACCGCCCGCACCGAATGCGAAGCCGAAGAACACACCGGCGATCATGCCGACACGTCCCGGTACCAGTTCCTGTGCAAAGACCACAATTGCGGAGAATGCCGAGGAGAAGATAATACCGATGACAACGGCCAGAACACAGGTCCAGAACAGGTTGGCGTAAGGCATCATCAGGGCGAAAGGAATAACGCCGAGGATCGAGAACCAGATAACGAAGCGTGCGCCCATTCTGTCACCGATCGGGCCACCGATGAAAACACCGGCTGCCGATGCACCGAGGAACAGGAACAGCATCAGCTGGGCATTTTGTACCGTGACATCGAATTTCTCGATGACGAAGAAGGTGAAATAGCTGGAAATACTGGCCATATACACATTCTTGGTCGTGGTGAGCAGCACCAGAACCAGAATGGCGAACATCACGCGTCCCTGCGGCAGCGGCAGAGTGCGGTCTGCAGCGGGTTTGTTTTTGCTCTGACGCTGTTTTTCAGCATACCAGCGGCTGACGCGGGTCAGCGCGATAAAGCCGAAAACCGCAATGATTGCCAGCCATGCAACGCTCGACTGACCATTTGGCAGAATGATGAAAGCGGCAAGCAGAGGGCCGAGTGCCGAGCCGAAAT
>NZ_ANNO01000368.1:0-3965 GCF_000409565.1 Pseudochrobactrum sp. AO18b | reverse complement strand
CGAAATTGCCACCGACCTGAAACAGGGACTGGGCAAAGCCGTGGCGGCCGCCGGAGGCAATACGCGCCACACGTGAAGCCTCTGGATGAAAGATCGCCGATCCCAGACCGATCAAGCTGGAGCCGATCAGCAGTACCGTATAGCTGTCGGCATTGGCGAGCAGCAAAAGGCCGGTGAATGTACTGACACTGGAGAGTGGCAGAGAATAAGGCATCGGCCAGCGGTCGGTGATAATGCCGATGACCGGTTGCAGCAGGGAGGCCGTGATCTGGAAGGTCATGGTCAGGAAGCCGATCTGACGGAAATCCAGATTATAATTGGTTTTAATCAACGGATAGATCGCTGACAGCAGCGATTGCATAATATCGTTGAACATGTGGCAGAAGCTGACAACCACAATCAGTGAAACAGTTGTGGCTTCAGTTATTTTTGGTGACTGGCTGGTCACGGTTGTCATTGCAAGTGCTCCGGATATGTTATGCCTTTTTTTGAAGTCACGCGCTATCCGGCATTAGCCGGATATATGCATTCTTTCTGTAAGTCAGAGGTCAATATTTCATGTAGCGTTCAGCGCCGATAAAGATGATGCTTTGTGCCTATCTGACCGGATGCCGCTTTTTGATTTTTCTCTGACTGGCAGCATTCTGCTTAGTCCGCTTTTCTCTGGCCTGCTTTCGTGCTAAGGACGTAAAGTTTTTTAACTGGGCCAAATCATGCATTTAAATAGTCCCGATGATATAAATACACTGATTTCGCAGGGTTTTCATCTGATCGAACATGCCGCTGATCCGGTTGTAGCCCTTGCCAGACAATATCCGGGCGGCTTGCTGATCCCGATGCACCGCCATTCCCGAACGCAGTTTCTTTATGCGCGTTCAGGCGTTGCATTGGTTGTAACTGAGCGCGGGCGCTGGATGATCCCTCCGGATCATGCTCTGCTTATTCCGCGCGGTATCGAGCATCGGGTTGAAATGTTCTCCGGCGTTGAAATGCAATCGGTCTATATGCGCGACTATGACCATAGCGGTCATCCTTGCGTGCTGTCGGTGAATGAGCTAGTGCGCAGCCTGCTCGCAGAAGTGGTGAAGCTGCAAAAGCCTGATGCGGATGATGAGCGCAGTGGCTTGCTTTTTGATCTGCTGCTCCATGAGATTAAGCGCCTGCCAGTGCGTGAGCTGGGACTGCCGTTTCCGGAAAAGCCGGCACTGGCCGCATTGTGCAAAGCATTTTTAAAAGCGCCTGATCCGGCTGCGGATATTGACAGCTGGGCAGAGAAAATGGGTATGAGTCGCCGTTCTTTTACAAGGCTGTTCCGCGCGCAGACCGGTGTGAGTTTTGTGACATGGCGTCAGCAGGCGTGTATTTTCGCATCACTGCCAAAGCTTGCTTCCGGTGAGCCGATTACATCTGTTGCCTTCGACACCGGTTATGAAAGTGCTGCGGCCTATACCACAATGTTCAAGCGAATGCTCGGCAGTTCTCCGCGAGATTATATGCGCCAGCAAGCCGGTTATGCCGGATAAAAAGGGATGAGATATTCTTTGTTTTTACGCATGGCTTGGTACTCAAATCAGTACCCACCTTTGCGAGACATGCTCTGGCATTGAACTGTTATTTAATGTACGGCAGTATATTGTGCAAACAGTGAAGAGAGCGCAAAAGCACTCCGGACTTTTTCTATTATAGTTTGCGCGTTATTTGCTCGGAGGGGGCAGAATGCACCATTTGTTCGGTATATCACCAGCTTTGATGTTCTTGCTGTTTTGTGTTTGTGGCATCATTTTCTATGCAGTCGGACTGGTGTTTCTGCGCATTTTCGCAAGACAGGCATCGAAAGATATTTTGACGCTGCCGATCGCAGCATTTGTCGGCACAATTGCAACGGCATGGGCTTTGGCGCTGGGCTTTGTCGCTGCTGATATCTGGACGGTGAATGGCCGTGCAGATCAGGCCGCTAGCGAAGAACGCTCATCTATCACCCGTCTGATCGGTATGGCACGGCCGGAGGCTCTGAATGATCCGGTTTTGCTCAAGGCGCTCACAGTTTACCGTGTGACAGTGATTTCTGAGGAATGGCATAAAGGCTACAACACTCAGCCCGCCCGCGCGGTTGAGGAGGCGTTACAGAATATCCGTGTCTCGATGATCAGTCTCGCACGCGGCGATATACCGGGGGCTTTGATGTCGCAGATGGTGCGGGATTTTGATGAAATGCAGGATGCCCGTAATGCGCGTCTTGCGTTGGGATCAAGCTCTGTCAATCATTACAAGTGGTATCTGGTATTTTTCCTGACCGTTTTGACTCTGGTCGTTATAGCTTCTGTTCATGCGGATCGGCCGAAAGCAGGGCGCAAAGCGCTCGCCATTTATATTGTGACTGCAACGATGAGTATGTGGATTCTGGCGATCCATACCAGCCCTTATCGCGGTGTCGGGCGTATTGATCCGACTGTGCTGTTTACGAGCCAGAAAAATGCGATGAGCTTGCCGGAGGCTTTCCATAAAAAAGGATAGCCTATTCATTATCTGATGCCGGTTATACCGGCATCACGTCAAGCTCAGCCAGCATAGTCGCGCTGTCAATTCAGGTGCGGTGAACCGGTTTTCCTGTATAGGAACCCGCATTTTTCGCATTGCGCTGTTGCTGGATACGGTCGCGGAACTGGTCAACAGTCATAGCCCCCTGAACATCCATAATCTGGCTGACCTGTGTTTCAGTGAGGTTTCCGGCTCCGCCTTTCAGGCGCAGGCTGACAATCGTATTGCCGAGCTTGGAGGCTTCAATACACAGGCGGGCATCTTCCTTGCTGATGCCGTGAGAGGCAAAGGAGCTGATAACACTGCCGATAATGCCGCCTATGGCAGCGCCGGTCAGCATACCGATTGAAGCGGCAACCAGCCAGCCGGCTGTTAAAGCCGCAGAGCCGACAACCGGCACCGCAATCAGGCCGAAACCTGTAATCAAACCGGCAATACCGCCAATCACAGTGCCGATACCGGCATAGTTGACGATTTCATCGCACATGGTTGTATCTTCTTCCGCAAATTTGCGGCTGACAATGACAATGTCAGAGTGAGGAAAGCCTGCAGCCTCAAGATTATGCACGACCTGTTTTGCAGAGCCGTAATGATCGTAAATTCTAGAAATAAGTTTCATTTTATTTCTCCTGCAGCGTTTGAGTACCTTTCCGGAATAAAGTCTGCCTTCTTCAAAGTTATTATCTTTGAAGTAACATGATAATTTTACCATGTTACTGAAATGATGGTATCACAATATTTTATTATTTTAAGTTGTAATTGCCGGTAATTCTTGGATCTCTGCCGTTTTGCGCTATTTTGTTGATCTCTATGTGCGGAATCCGGCTTCACACATGGTATTATGCGTTTTAAGATAAAATCTGCTTCAGCGTGAGGTTTACTGATGCTTTGGCTCCGGCTTCACTGAAGACAGGTCATTTAACGGGGCAGGGACAGCATAATGTATAAGCATATTTTGATTGCTACGGACGGATCTGAGCTTGCACAAAAAGGTCTGGAACAGGGGCTGCAACTGGCCTCTAAACTTGGAAGCAAAGTGACTATTCTGACTGTGACCGAGCCTTTTCCGATGATGGCAACCGCCAGCAGCGCAGGCTGGATTGCCAGCCCGAAAGATATCGAAATCTATAATGAAAATCAGGCGCGACAGGCGCAGGATATTCTTAATGCAGCCGGTGAGGCGGCTACGAAAGCCGGTATTACTGCCACGCTGAAACATATTGATGAGCGCTGGCCTGCCGAGGCGATTATCGATTTCAGCCAGCACAGCGATGTTGATCTGATTGTGATGACATCCCATGGCCGCCGCGGTATCGGCCGCTTGTTGCTGGGCAGCCAGACCAGTGAAGTGCTGACACATACCAAAACGGCTATTCTGGTTGTGCGCTAAAAGGCGACCTCTTAGCATCAGGATTTGAAAACGGGGC
>NZ_ANNO01000367.1:0-6466 GCF_000409565.1 Pseudochrobactrum sp. AO18b | reverse complement strand
GGACAGACCGGCAGCGGCGGTGGACTTGGCGGCGGTTTAGGCGGCTTGCTTGAGCAGCTTACACAGGCCGGCCATGCAGATAAAGTTGATAGCTGGGTTGGTTCCGGCAGCAATGCGCCAATCGAACCGGACCAGCTTGGCAATGCCATTGGCAAAAACACAATTTCGGATATTGCCCGTCAGACGGGTGTCAATGAACAGGATTTGCTTGCAGAGCTTTCCGCAGCACTGCCGGGCATTGTTGACAAGCTGACAGCGAATGGTCAGGTGCCGGATATGCAGCAATTGCTGAAAATGCTTGGTCAGAAATAACAGGCATTTATATCCGATCCTGTCTGACTGATTTGTGATGAAATGTCCGGATGTAAAACTCCGGACATTTCTTATTTTATGATATGCTGTTTAAAGTGCATCCCGAAAATCTGTTGCAGATTTTGGTGCGGATGCGTTTGAAAGCTGGTGGGTCAGGTATTTCAATGGCTTAACTTAAGCCGGAAATGCTTCACTCTGGGTGTTTCATTGTTTCTGAAAGGACAGATTTGTGAGCTTCTTTCCCGGTCAGGATCCGGTTCCCGGTGATCATCAGTCTATTGATGCAATTGAAACGCTGATTATTCCGCGTACCAGTGAAGTGGGCGGCTTGCAGGTGCGCCGTGCATTGCCCACCGCAAAGCGCCGGCTCGTGGGGCCTTTCATTTTCTTTGACCGGATGGGGCCGGCCTTATTACGGGCTGGGCAGGCGCTGGATGTAGCGCCGCATCCGCATATCGGGCTTTCAACGGTTACTTATCTTCTGGACGGTAATATCCGTCATCGTGACAGTCTCGGCACTGAGCAGGTGATTAATCCTGGTGAAGTCAACTTGATGACTGCGGGGCGCGGCATTGTGCACTCCGAGCGCACACCGGAGGAAATGCGCGGGTCACCGCTGGCAATCTCCGGCGTGCAGACATGGGTTGCCTTGCCGGAACGCGCTGAGAATATGGCGCCGGAATTCAGCAATCATACAGTGCAGCAATTGCCGTGGTTGGCGGAAAAAGAATTCCGCATGCGTCTGATGATCGGCGATATGCACGGATTGAAGTCCAATGTGCCGACCTATAGCGAGACACTCTATGCGGATGTGTTTATTGAGGCGGGTGGCAAATTCCATTTGCCTGCGGTGCAGGAAGAGCGGGCGATTTATATCCTGAGCGGTGCAGTGCGCATTGCCGGAGAGGTTTTCACTGATAATCAGTTGCTGGCCTTCCGGCAGGGCGATGATATTGTGATTGAAGCCGTGCCGCAGAATTTTGCGACTGAAGGCGCGCAGATCATGGTCTTTGGTGGTGAGGCGATGGACAGCCGTCGTTATATCTGGTGGAATTTCGTTTCATCATCAAAAGAACGTATTGAACAGGCAAAGGAAGAGTGGCGCAGCCGCCGCTTTGATATTGTACCGGGCGATGCGGAAGAATTTATCCCGCTGCCTGAATAAATATTTGATATAGCTGATTGCAAAATACAGGCGGATGGGAAACAAAGCCGTTAATCTCCGCCTGTTCTGACTGTCCATAGAATAATAAGGTTTTCCCAATGACCGGTTTTGATAACAAACTGCACACGCCATTGCTGGATCAGGTGCATTTGCCGGAAGATTTGCGAAAACTGGATCCTGCGCAATTGCCGCAACTGGCGGATGAATTGCGCGCAGATCTGATTGATGTAGTGTCGCGCACCGGTGGTCATCTCGGCTCAAGCCTTGGTGTGGTCGAGCTTACTGTGGCGCTGCATTACCTGTTTGATACGCCGAATGACCGTCTGATCTGGGATGTGGGGCACCAAACCTATCCGCATAAAATTCTGACCGGACGACGCGAGCGTATGCCGACCATTCGTCAGGAGGGCGGCCTGTCCGGTTTCACCAAACGTGCTGAAAGCGAATATGACGATTTCGGCACCGGCCATGCGTCCACTTCGATTTCGGCTGGTCTGGGTATGTCGGTTGCGAGTGAACTCAAAGGTGAGAAGCGCAATGTGATTGCGGTTATCGGTGACGGTTCCATGTCTGCCGGTATGGCCTATGAGGCGATGAATAATGCCGGTGCGCTGGATGCCCGTCTGATCGTTATTCTCAATGATAATGATATGTCGATTGCGCCGCCGACCGGTGCAATGAGCGCCTATCTTGCGCGTCTGGTCTCTGGGCCGACTTATCGCAACCTGCGCGAGATGGCCAAGCAGATTAGCAAGAAGCTGCCAAAATTCTTTCAGGATAAAGCCCGTAAGACAGAAGAATTTGCCCGTGGCTTCTGGGCTGGCGGCACGATGTTTGAAGAGCTGGGCATGTATTATGTCGGCCCTGTGGATGGTCATAATCTCGATCATCTTCTGCCGGTTCTGACAAATATCCGCGATAATGTTGAGGGGCCGGTGCTGGTGCATGTGGTGACTCAGAAGGGTAAAGGTTATGCCCCTGCGGAAGCCGCAGCCGATAAATATCACGGCGTTAATAAATTCGATGTCATTACCGGCAAGCAGTCGAAACCACCTGCAAATGCACCGAGCTATACAAAAGTTTTCGCCAATGCGCTGATTGAGGAAGCGCGCCACGACGAAAAGGTTGTGGCAGTGACGGCAGCAATGCCGGACGGCACGGGGCTTAATCTTTTCGGACAGGCTTTTCCGAAACGGACTTTCGATGTCGGCATGGCCGAGCAACATGCAGTGACTTTTGCAGCCGGTCTGGCTGCCGAAGGGCTGAAGCCGTTTGCGGCGATTTATTCCACCTTTCTGCAACGCGCCTATGATCAGGTGGTGCATGATGTGGCGATCCAGCATTTGCCGGTGCGCTTTGCGATTGATCGTGCCGGTGTGGTTGGCGCGGATGGTGCCACCCATGCGGGGAGTTTCGACACCGCTTTCCTGAGCAATCTGCCGGGTTTTGTGGTTATGGCTGCATCAGATGAAGCAGAATTGGTACATATGGTGCGCACTGCTGCGGAATATGAAGAAGGGCCGATCTCCTTCCGCTATCCGCGCGGGGATGGTGTGGGCGTTGATCTGCCGGAGCGTGGTACTGTTCTGGAAATCGGCAAAGGCCGGATTGTTCGCGAAGGCAGCAAAATTGCGATTTTGAGCTTCGGCGCGCGGTTGCAGGAATGTCTGGCGGCTGCTGATGAGTTGGATGCAGCGGGGCTTTCGACCACTGTTGCTGATGCGCGTTTTGCCAAGCCGCTGGATCATGATTTGATCCGTCGTCTGGCTAAAGAGCATCAGGTACTACTCACGATTGAAGAAGGTGCGGCCGGTGGCTTTGGCGCGCATGTGTTGCATTATCTCAGCAATGAAGGTGCGCTGGATCATGGTTTGCGTGTCCGCACATTGACTTTGCCGGACGCATTTATAGATCATGCCAAGCCTGAGGCTATGTATGCCCGTGCAGGTTTGGATAGTGCAGGCATTGTACGGGCGGCCTTTGCAGCGCTCGGCCGTGATGTGCTGACCGGTGAGGCAGGCGGCGGACTGCGGGCATAAAGCAGTTTCAGGAAAAGTGGAAACCGGTTTTCCGTTCGAAACTGCGATAAGATAAAAAATATTAGAGCACATCTGAATAGATGCGCTCTAATTACATCTTGCACTAAGCTGCTGTCTCATTCATTGAGGCAGCATGAGTGAAAATACAGATAAGATACGCCTTGATCAGGCGCTGGTAGAGCGCGGGCTGTTTGCTTCGCGCTCGCGTGCCCGCGATGCGGTGGCACGTGGTACCGTGCGCGTGAATGGTCAGGTGGTCACTAAAGCCGGGCAGATTGTGACGGCACAAGCTGAGCTGGCAGTGGATGATCCGGCCAGCCGTTTTGTCTCCCGTGCGGCGCTGAAACTGACAGCCGCGCTCGATCATTTCGGATTTGAGGTTGAGGGCAAGACAGCACTGGATATCGGTGCTTCCACTGGCGGTTTCACACAAGTGCTGCTGGAGCGCGGTGCAGAACATGTGATCTGCGTCGATGTCGGACACGATCAGTTGCATGAGACTTTGCGCGGCGATAAACGCGTTACCAATCTCGAAGGGCTGAATGCCCGTGTGCTGGATGCGAGCCATTTGCAGGAACGCAAGATTGAGATTGTTGTCTCGGATGTCAGCTTCATTTCGCTGAAACTGGCATTGCCCAATGCGCTTGATCTTTGCGCGGATGACGGCTGGTGTCTGTTGCTGGTGAAACCGCAATTCGAGGCAGGGCGCGAGGCAATCGGCAAAGGCGGCATTCTCAAAGACCCGTCACAGGGTGAAAAGATTGCGCTGGATTTGCAGGATTGGCTCAATATGCAGTCCGGCTGGCAGGCTTTAGGATTTTGTGCCTCACCGATTACCGGTGGTGACGGCAATCAGGAATATATTTTGGCAGGCAGGAAGAACAAAGCTGCCGCCGCGAAGGACGATGTTTGATGAGTTTGCGTGTTACAATCAATGCAATGGGTGCCGGTGGTGATGGTGTTGCCCAGCTGCCGGATGGTCAGGTTTTTGTGCCTTTTACCCTGCCGGGTGAAGTTGCCAATGTTGCGCGGGATAAGAACCGCGCCAGCCTGATGGCACTGTTGGAAACATCGGAACAGCGTGTGGAACCATCCTGCCGCCATTTCGAGGATTGCGGCGGTTGCGCCTTGCAGCACTGGGAAATGTCTGCCTATCAGGCATGGAAGCGCTCACTGGTTGCAGCCAGTCTTGATGGTCGTGGTTTGAAATATGAGCTGGCACCACTGGTGCCTTGCGCACAGCAGAGCCGCCGCCGTGCGACATTCGCCATTCGCAAAACCGAAGCCGGTTTGCTGCTTGGCTTTAACCGTCACCAGAGCCATGAGCTGATCAACATCTCTGAATGCGCAGTGACAGTTCCGGCGATTATTTCCCGTCTGGATGATCTGCGCAAAGTCGCTATTCATCTAGCCGATGGTGCAAAGCCGTTTAAACTGACGGTTACTGATACGGAATCCGGCCTTGATCTGGCTGCAAGCGGCTGCCCGACACCGGATGATGCGGCGCGCCGTATTCTTACGCCTTTGATGATGGAGCTGGGTTTTGCCCGTCTCAGTGTTGACGGTGAGATCATTCTGGAGCCAAAGAAGCCGTTGATTACCTTCGGCAAAGTACCGGTGAATATTCCGTCCGGCAGTTTCCTTCAGGCAACAATTGAAGCTGAAGAAGCCATGGTTGCGCTGGTGATCGGCCATTTCAAAAAGGTCAAAAAAGCGGCTGACCTGTTCTGCGGTGTTGGTACTTTTGCTCTGCGTATGGCTGAGGCGATGGCGGTTCATGCGGTGGAGAATGATGCGCCGGCACTGGCAGCACTGGATCGCGGTATCCGCCATGTGCAGGGACTGAAACCGGTTACCCATGAGCGGCGTGATCTGTTCCGCCGCCCGATCCTGTATAAGGATCTCAATGCCTATCAGGGTATTGTTTTCGATCCGCCGCGTGCCGGTGCTGAAGAGCAGGCGGTGCAGATTGCCAAATCATCCGTGCCAAAAGTCGCGGCTGTTTCCTGTAATCCGGTGACACTGGCACGCGACCTCGCCATTCTGGTCAAGGGCGGCTACAAGATCGACAAGATTATCCCTGTCGATCAGTTCTTGTGGTCATCCCATGTGGAAACCGTAGCATTGCTGTCGAAAAAATAATCAGGAGAGGGCGGGTGTTCAGCCGAACAGCCCGCCTTCATCCGTATCAATCGTGATCGAAGACAGAGTGATATGGCGCGGTCGGGTGATCGCAAACATCACAGCCTCACAAACATCGCGGTTGGTTGCGCGCTCACCTTTAGTACGTTCTGGAATGGCATCCCATTCCGCATCCACCGGTGAAATATCATCCAGATAGGGCGGATGCACACAGAGTGAGCGCACAGGCGTGCCGCGCAGCATTTGCTGTAAACCTGTTGCTATCGCTGCCTGTGCATGTTTCGCAGCATAAAACGGTACAGCCACACTATGCAGTGGTGCATTCGGCAATGCGCTGATCGAGCCGATGGTCACAATATCTGGTCTGGATGAGTTTTTCAGCAGCGGCAACAGCCCTTGCGTAAACAGAAAACTGCCGGTTACCGCAGCATTGATCGTGCCAAACACTTCTTGCTCACTATGCGGTTCATCACTGGCTTCCAGCCACATCGCACCATTATTAATCAGCAGATCAATCGTGTTATATTTTTCTGTAATCTGCGCGATGGCACGGCCGATACTGGCATTATCAGCAAGATCAACCACAACCTGATCAGGTCGCAGACCTGTGCGCTGTTCAATCTGGTCAGCAATCGTCGAGAGTGCAGATTGATTGCGGGCGCAGAGCACAATCTTGCAACCGGCATCGGCCAGCATCATCGCCATTGCAGCACCAAGACCACGGCCGGAACCGGTGATAACAGCCGTCAAACCATTCAAATTTTTCATGTTTATACCGCGGTTCCGCCGACTGTCATCTGATCCATAC
>NZ_ANNO01000366.1:0-1432 GCF_000409565.1 Pseudochrobactrum sp. AO18b | reverse complement strand
GCAGATGCGGTTGGCCAACGCCAACCGGTACCCACTGACCGCCTTTGCCGCAATTGCCGGAGCCATTGTCGAGCTTGCTGTCATTGCCGATCATCGATACGCGATGCATGGCATCAGGACCATTGCCGATCAACATGGCACCTTTGACCGGCGCGCCGACTTTACCGTCTTCAATCATATAGGCTTCGGTGCAACCAAATACGAATTTACCGGAGGTAATGTCTACCTGACCACCGCCGAAAGACACCGCATAGATGCCTTTCTTAACGGAGGCGATAATCTCTTCCGGTGTTTTATCACCGGACAGCATCATCGTATTGGTCATACGCGGCATTGGCGCATGGGCATAGGATTCACGACGACCATTGCCTGTCGGCTTCATCCCCATCAGACGGGCATTCTGGCGATCCTGCATGTAATTGACGAGCTTGCCGTCGTCGATAAGCACGGTGCTGTTGGTCGGCGTGCCTTCATCATCAATGGTCAGGGAACCGCGACGGTCAGCGATGGTGCCGTCATCGACTACGGTCACGCCTTTGGCGGCAACCTGTTGTCCCATGAGGCCCGCGAAGGCTGAGAGTTGCTTGCGGTTGAAGTCGCCTTCAAGACCATGGCCGACAGCTTCATGCAGCATTACACCCGGCCAGCCATTGGATAGTACAATATCAAATGTACCGGCAGGAGCGGGGATCGCTTCGAGATTAACGAGAGCCTGACGCAGTGCTTCATCTGCCGCGTGCTGCCATGAGCCTGTAGCAATAAAATCTTCAAACAGGCGACGGCCACCCATGGAATAGGAGCCGGATTCCTGACGGTCGCCCTGACCGGCCATAACGGAAATCGACAGGCGTACCATCGGGCGGATGTCACGAACGAAATGTCCGTCAGCACGTAAAATTTCTACCTGCTGCCATGAGCCGCCAATGCTGACGCTGACCTGACGCACTTTACTGTCTTTGGCGCGCAAATAGCCGTCAATCTGCTGAAGCAGAACGACTTTTTCATTGAAAGTCGGAGAGCCTAGCGGGTTCACATCCGTATAGAGATGGCGGTTTGTACCAGCCGGAGCTGCACTGTAAGTGCCGGACGACCCGCGGGAAATCGCGGATGCTGCATCGGCTGCACGGAGCAGGGCACTATGGGTCAGTTCGCCGGAATGAGCATAGCCGACCGTCTCACCGGAGACACAACGCAGACCAAAACCCTGTCCCTGATTGAAGGAGCCGTTTTTCAGGCGGCCGTCATCAAAAACCAGAGATTCAGATTCCGCATATTCCAGATAAAGTTCACCGTCTTCACTGCCGTGGAGCGATTGCGCAACCAGTTTTTCAACCTTGTCACGGCTGACATCGAATTCATCAATCAGGCTTCGGGACGTGGTGGAACTCATAGATTTACTCCGGAACAGCGGCTGTGTCCTGTATCAGACGGG
>NZ_ANNO01000365.1:0-11589 GCF_000409565.1 Pseudochrobactrum sp. AO18b | reverse complement strand
ATAAAAGAAAAACGCCGCCGTCAAAATATGAGCGGCGGCGTTTTAATCAGATTGAAAGGCTTATGGCAGCTTGTTGAAGCCGTCGCTGAAGCCCTGCAATTCAACGGGAATACCCACGCCTTCTTCCGGTGTCTGGAACACGATGAAAGTCGCGGCCTTACCCTTGCGCAGTGTGTCGATCAGTGCGTCGTCAAGGATAACTTCCGCATAGCAGCCGTCTTCAAAACAGCGCACGAAATAAGCACGGCCGATATCTTTGCCGTCCACATTGAGGCCGAGGCCGTTTGGCAGCAAAACGCCGAGTGGTGCAAGCACACGCAGGATACGCGCTTTATTGTCGGCAGTTTTCAGAACAACGACCGAAAGGCCGAGCTCAGGACGGTCAGCAGCGATCACATTCTGGATCAGCGCACATTGTTCGGTCTTGGCACCGGCAGGCTTGTCGCAAAGAATGGACCATGCGCCATGCTGCGAGCGCAAAGTGCCGTTTTTCTGCGATGCACCGGAAGCGGTTGGCTGCGGTGCAGTCTGAGCAAAAGCAGCAGAGGCGGATACAGCCATAAGGCCTGCACCGAGCAGAGCAGCGGCAACTTTACGGCTGACAGAAGAGAAATGGTGCATATTTATGATACCTTTGGCGGCTCGGTAAACATTACATCGGTAAATGCGGCGCGAGCCGTAACTACCCTTTGAAAGCGTATTTAAGAGAGGGCTTTGCGTCATTTCCGGAAACCGGCAAATCAGAAAGCCATGCTTTTTATTCTGTGTACATGGATAATGGCGGAATTTGAACCGGATAAGGTAAAGTTTTAGTATAAATCAGATTGTGAACACCATTCTAAATCCGCATTGCCGAAATTATCGCTATGCCATGCACAGTTTTCAGCATCTTCCCTCCGTTTTAGCACCGTGAATTGCAGGCTGATCTGAAAGAGTGTGCAGCGTTTGAAATCTGCCGTGCTTTTCAGGATATTGCAGCAGCTTTCTACAGGATGCACGGCGCATTGTTTTATCTGTATTTTACTTGATCCAGATCAATGCAAATAAGTCCGGACTATGAATTGATTCTCCGTTCTGAGGCCGGAATAAGGCGTGATCTGCAGATTTGGGCTGTTTTGGCGCGGTTGAGGCAATCAGGAAAACCTTGAGATTTTTCCGGGCAGACAAAATCTGTAAAAGGTCGCGCTATACTGTTCTTCGTTTTCAACTCTTTGATTTTATGTGTTTTTATAGATTGATTTGAATATTTTTATATCCGGTTACCTGCGGGATGAACCGGAAAAGACCCGTGTTTTTGAGTTGTATTACGCGCAAAAATGCCGCACGGGAAAATCTTCGCCTTCCTTGCTTGGTGCTATAATGTGTTGTCAGTACGGTGGGGGAACGGGACATTGGCTGGGGAAGAGCTATGTCCGCGATTAACCGGCAAGGCTATAATCGGGAGAAGATGCTGGTGGATAGGGTTATTGCCACAAATAAAGCCGTTGCAGGTAAGGATTCTGCGATGAAAAAACATATTTTGACCGGCAGCGCGGTTGCATTCGGCGCAGTGTCCGGTCTTTTGGCGTCTGCAGCGGGCGCACTGGCTGACAAGCCGGTTGACTGGCAGCTGAGCTGGCAGGATTCCGCAACAAAAATTGCGGATCAGATACATTGGTTTGAGCGTTATTCGCTGATGTTCATTATTCCGGTAACCGGTCTGGTGATGCTGCTGCTCTTGTGGTGCATCCTGCGCTTCCGTAAAGGCGCAAATCCGGTTGCTTCCAAAACCAGCCATAACACAACGATTGAAGTGATCTGGACACTGGGTCCGGTCATTATTCTGCTGTTTCTGGCCATTCCATCCTTCCAGCTTCTGACTGCGCAATATTCTCCGGATGAGCCAAAACTGACTGTTAAAGCAACAGGTTATCAGTGGTACTGGGGCTATGAATATCAGACAGAAGAGCCGCTTTCTTTTGATGCGCTTCTGCTGAAAGACGAAGACCGTGCGAGCGCCGGTAAACAGGATCTGGCCGCTTATCCGCGTCTTCTGGCCGTTGATAATGAAGTTGTGGTTCCTGTGGATACGACTGTCCGCTTGCTGGTGACAGCTGCCGATGTGATCCACTCATGGGCAATGCCTGCTTTCGGCGTCAAGATGGATGGTGTTCCGGGACGTAATAACGAAACATGGTTCAAGGCCGCCCGTGAAGGGCTCTATTACGGCCAGTGTTCTGAACTATGCGGTAAAGATCATGCTTATATGCCGATTGCTGTGCGCGTTGTCTCACAGGAGCGTTATGATGCATGGCTTGCTGCTGCCCGCACGGATATTTCCGGTGCGAATAAGACGCTGATGGCCGAAATTGAAAATGACAACAAGACCGTGACTGTTGCCGGAAACTGATTATAAGCCTGACGTGAACGGAGTTTTCGTCAGGCTCTTGGGTTTTTACAGGTCACGAACCGCATGGCTGCTTAAAAATCAAATATGATTTAAGACGGAATTCATGTGGTAGTTCAATATTTTAGAATACCTGTTTTGGTTCCCTAAAGGGCATTTGGTATTCGTTCAGAACGGGAGCAATCTTATGGCTGGTACAACAGCTCACGATACCCGAAAGGGAGCCCCTCACGCAGGGGCGGATGCACACCATGACGACCACAAGCCGCGCGGCTGGGTTCGCTGGGTGTATTCGACCAATCACAAAGATATCGGTACACTCTATCTGATCTTTGCGATTATTTCCGGTATCATCGGCGGGGCATTGTCCATCGCTATGCGTGCGGAATTGCAGGAGCCTGGTATCCAGATTTTCCATGGTCTGGCTTCTATGGTCTATGGCGTTGAAGGCGATGCGGCACTGGATGCCGGTAAGCATATGTTCAACGTGTTTACCTCCATGCATGCGCTGATTATGATCTTCTTCATGGTCATGCCTGCGCTGATCGGTGGTTTCGCCAACTGGATGGTTCCGTTGATGATCGGTGCGCCGGATATGGCGTTCCCGCGCATGAACAATATTTCATTCTGGCTGCTGCCTCCGGCATTGCTGCTGCTGCTGATTTCCTTCTTCGTGCCGGGGCCTGCCGGTGGTTGGGGCGCAGGTGGCGGCTGGACGCTGTATCCGCCGCTGTCGACTTCGGGGCAGCCTGGACCTGCGGTGGATTTCGCAATTCTGTCGATCCACATTTCCGGTGCGTCGTCCATTCTCGGTGCGATCAACTTCATCACAACCATTCTGAATATGCGTGCGCCGGGCATGACCCTGCATAAAATGCCGCTTTTCGCATGGTCTGTTCTGGTTACAGCCTTCCTGCTTCTGTTGTCTCTGCCGGTTCTGGCCGGTGCGATCACAATGCTGCTGACAGACCGTAACTTTGCGACAGCATTCTTCGCGCCTGAAGGTGGCGGTGATCCGATCCTGTATCAGCATTTGTTCTGGTTCTTCGGTCATCCTGAAGTGTATATTCTGATCCTGCCGGGCTTCGGTATTGTCAGCCACGTGATTTCGACCTTCTCGAAGAAGCCGATTTTCGGTTATCTCGGCATGGCCTATGCGATGGTTGCAATCGGTGTTGTCGGCTTTGTGGTCTGGGCGCACCATATGTATACGGTGGGTCTGTCACTCGATACGCAGCGTTATTTTGTGTTCGCAACCATGGTGATTGCGGTGCCGACCGGTATCAAGATCTTCTCGTGGATTGCCACAATGTGGGGCGGTTCGATTGACTTCCGCACGCCGATGATCTGGTCAATCGGCTTCATCTTCATGTTCACCGTTGGTGGTATGACTGGTGTGCAGCTGGCCAATGCCGGTCTCGACCGTGCGCTGCATGACACATATTATGTTGTCGCGCATTTCCATTACGTATTGTCGCTGGGTGCCGTATTCGCGATTTTTGCGGGCTGGTATTACTGGTTCCCGAAAATGTTCGGCTACATGTACAATGAAACCATTGGCAAAATTCACTTCTGGCTCACATTTATCGGTGTGAATCTGGTGTTCTTCCCGCAGCATTTCCTCGGTCTTGCCGGTATGCCGCGCCGTTATATCGACTATCCTGATGCCTATACAGGCTGGAACATGGTGTCGTCCTACGGCTCGTATATTTCCGGCTTTGCGGTGCTGGTTTTCCTCTATGGTGTATTTGAGGCTTTTGCGAAAAAGCGTGCCACAAGTGCAAATCCATGGGGTGAGGGTGCAACAACACTGGAATGGCAGCTGTCTTCGCCGCCGCCTTACCATCAGTGGGAACAGCTCCCGCATGTGAAGTAATATTGTTCGGGCGGCGTCAGTCATGCCGCCGCCCGATACAAACGAAAATGCCGGATAGCATGATTTATGCAATTCATAGGGCCGTTCACTTTTAGGCTATTTATGAATTTCCTAAATTATGACGGGTGTACCGTGCGGTGTTTGGGTGTATAGAGGCGCTATTAGCGCTTAATGCACCGCAGGTGCTGCAACAGTCGCGCAAGAAAATGCGGCGTTGCGGGAGAAGCAGTCTCCCCGCAAATAGCTGCTCAGAGTGCGACATTCGTTTTAAGGAATTGCCGGATTTGAGATCCGGTATCCGGTTTTGCCGGAATTTTTGAATAAGGACAGATACAGATAATGTCTCTGGTTGAGAAAAATAACATGACAGGTGAAACCGGACAGCCGATGCAGCTGTCGGAAGCGAGCGCGGCTGATTATATCGCGCTGCTGAAACCGCGTGTCATGTCGCTGGTTGTATTTACCGGTTTTGTTGGTCTGATCGTGGCTCCCGGTCATATGAATCCGGTTATGGCTGCGATTGCTATTCTTTGTATTGCGATCGGCGGCGGCGCCTCAGGCGCGCTGAATATGTGGTATGATGCTGACATTGACCGCATTATGAAACGCACAAAAAACCGGCCGATCCCTGCTGGTCTGATCCGTGAAGAAACAGTGCTTGCCTATGGTATTACACTGTCTGTCTTTTCCGTGATGACACTTGGCCTGCTCGTCAACTGGCTTGCTGCAGCTTTGCTGGCCTTTACAATTTTCTTCTACAGCGTCGTTTATACGATGTGGCTGAAACGCTCGACACCGCAGAATATTGTTATTGGCGGTGCCGCCGGTGCATTTCCGCCTATGATCGGCTGGGCTTCGGTAACGGGCACAGTCTCGGTTGAAAGTGTTGTTCTGTTTCTGATTATCTTTTTGTGGACGCCGCCGCATTTCTGGGCACTGTCCCTGTTCACATCCGGTGATTATGAAGCAGCAAAAATTCCGATGATGCCGAATGTGCGGGGTGAAAAATCCACACGTTTGCAGATCGTAATCTATTCGCTGATCGTGGCGCCGGTTGGTGTTCTGCCATGGTTCCTCGGCTTCGGCGGCCATGTCTATGGTGTGCTTTCTGCTTTGCTTGGCGCAATCTTCGTATGGCGCGCAGTGCAGCTCTGGATGGCGCCGGAACATGAAACACAAATGCGCGCTGCCCGTGCGCTGTTTAAATTTTCGCTGGTTTATCTGTCCGCTTTGTTCAGCATCTTGCTTGTTGAAGCACTGGTGGCGAAAATACTGCCGGTAATAGGGGGATAATGATGGCGGATAAAGAAGCAAAAACTGAACTCGAACTGATAACGCAGACAGAGAAACAGAAGAAAGCCCAGCGCAGCCGTTCAGTGGCTCTGGCACTGGCCTTAACGGCTTTTGTTCTGATCGTTTATATCGGCACATGGGTTAAACTCGGACCCGGTGTGCTGGTTCGCCCGATGTAATCGGAACTGTCAGCGTTTTAAGTCGCAGGGAGGCGGCATAGGCAATGATACAGAAACAGGAAAATACAGAAACAATGCAGGCGCCTGCAGCAGAAGACACTGCTGCACAGGCTGTACGTCATCAGCGTTCCAATCGTATTGTTGCTCTTTCCTGTGCCAGTTTCTTCGTTGCCATGATCGGCATGGCCTATGCGGCTGTCCCGCTTTATCAGATGTTTTGTCAGGTTACCGGCTATGGCGGCACAACGCAGCGCGTTGAGCAGATGTCCGATACAATCCTCGATCAGACGGTCAATGTACGCTTTGATGCCAATGTGTCCGGCGGATTGCCATGGGAGTTCAAGCCGGTTCAGCGCGAAGTGACTGTGCGTATCGGTGAGACCACCATCGTGAATTACGAAGCGAAGAATATCTCCGACCGTCCGGCTTCGGGACGCGCGACCTTCAATGTGTCGCCGGATCTCACAGGTTCTTATTTCAACAAGGTTCAGTGCTTCTGCTTTACAGACACAACCCTTGCCGCCGGTGAAACAATGGAAATGCCGGTCATGTTCTTTGTCGATCCGGATATTGTGAAAGAAAAAGACCTTAAAGGGCTGAAGACGATCACCTTGTCTTATACATTTTTCCCGCTGGACAAGGAGCCGGTGAACTCAGCCGCAGCGCCTGCTGTTTTGCAGAAAAATGCTGAAATTAAACCGGTGGTGAAGCCGCAAGGATAGAGATGCCGCGACATCATGTTGCGGTGCGCAAAAAAGCGAACTGCATCAAGAATATGGTCAAGAGGGGCTATGTTCGGAGCGCAAAAACAGACTGCGCCTGCGACATAAAATAAAGAACAGGGTGCTTATCGGGGGATATCCGGATGCAGCACCGGAAAGATAAACAGAGGAGCCTTGGGGCATAAACCTTAAGGGGGAATGACATGGCAGACACTCATCAGAAGAACCACGACTATCATATTATAGATCCTAGTCCGTGGCCGTTTCTGAGCTCGGTTGGTGCATTTGTTCTGGCCATTGGCGGTATCGCTTATATGCGCTACCTCAATGCAGGCGAGCTGCATCTGTTTGGTATCAATTTTGTAACGCCATGGCTGTTCTTTATCGGCATCGCCATCATCCTGTACTGCATGTATGGCTGGTGGTCGGATACGATCCGTGAGGGCAAGGAAGGCCACCATACCCGCGTGGTTTCCATCCATCTGCGCTATGGCATGATTATGTTCATTGCCTCCGAAGTCATGTTCTTCGTGGCATGGTTCTGGGCCTTCTTTGATGCCAGCCTGTTCCCGAATGAAGTGCATCAGGTGATGCGTGCAGAATTCACCGGCGGTCAGTGGCCTCCGAAAGGCATGGAAGTTCTCGATCCTCTGCACCTGCCGCTTTATAATACCGTAATTCTGCTGCTCTCCGGCACAACGCTGACATGGGCGCATCATGCGCTGCTGCATAATGACCGCAAAGGCCTTGTCTGGGGGCTGGCGCTGACTGTTGTTCTCGGTGTGCTGTTCTCTTTCGTGCAGGCTTATGAATATATTCATGCGCCATTTGCCTTCAAAGATTCCGTTTATGGTGCAACATTCTTCATGGCGACCGGTTTCCATGGTTTCCACGTTATTGTTGGTACGATCTTTCTGGCCGTTTGTCTGATCCGCTCTATTCGCGGTGATTTTACGCCGAAGAACCATTTCGGTCTGGAAGCCGCTGCATGGTACTGGCATTTCGTGGACGTGGTCTGGCTGTTCCTGTTCTTCAGCATTTATGTCTGGGGTTCATGGGGCGCACCGATTGCCGTGCATTAACCGGCATCAGGAATAACGGTATTTTGCCGGAGTTCTGAGCCTGATGGGATAAGGAAAGCGTCGCGGTTTTTGAGGGCTGCGGCGCTTTTTGTTTCTTAGAGCGCCCTGTGTCGGACCTGGCACATAAAGGTGGCTCCAACATTTTAAAATTTTGTTCTGGTTTTAACGGCGCAACTAGAGCATTTCACAGTCAAGTTGGATCAACTTGACGGCAGTGATAATGCGACAAAATAAAGAATCTAGAGCGAGCGCTATGATCCAATCTGGACGTAAACCGCTCTAGACCGCAGCGGAGGTGGAATAATGCATAATAAAGATAGTCTTTATCCGCCGGTAGAGCCAATCAAAGCCGGTATCAAAGGACGCTGCCCGCGCTGCGGACAGGGCGCTTTGTTTAATGGTTATCTGAAACTGGCAAAGCGCTGTGAGGTCTGCGAACTGGATTATGGTTTTGCAGATTCCGGTGACGGGCCTGTTGTTTTTGTGCTTCTGCTTGACGGTTTTCTTGTTACAGCTTTGGCGCTCTGGGCTGAGGTGTCTTATCAGCTGCCGCTCTGGCTGCATTTTATCATCTGGATACCGCTGGCAATTCTCATCGGGCTGGTGCTGACGCGCTGGATGAAAGGTATTCTGATAACACTGCAATATAAGCATAAAGCGGCGTCGGGGCAGCTCGACAGGCGGGGACGCGAATGACTGCCACCGGTAAGACACAGAAGTCCTTTCCATGGATTTTACTGCTCTGCAGCAGCATTGCTTTTGCCGTTCTGCTGGGGCTTGGTATCTGGCAGACACAGCGTTTGTTCTGGAAAGAGCAGCTGATTGCGCAGATTGAAGAAAGGGTGCATTCCGCACCTAAGCCGCTGAGTGACATTGAGGCTGAATTTGCCAAAACCGGTGTTGTTGATTACATGCCGGTGACTTTGCGCGGCACATTTCAGCATGAGCGCGAACAGTATTTTTTCACCACGTTTAAAGGCGCATCCGGTTATGCGGTTTATACGCCGCTGATCCTGAATGACGGGCGGGCTGTTCTGGTTAATCGTGGTTTTGTGCCTTATGAAAAGCAAAATCCGGCGACACGTCCGCAAGGACAGATCGCGGGTGAAGTGACTGTTACGGGGCTTGCCCGTGATCCGCTGATTGCCAAACCGTCTTCCTATCTGCCGGACAATGAACCGGCTAAAAAACTTTATTACTGGAAAGACTGGGGCGCGATGATGGAAAATAGCGGCCTTGCTCAGGATCATGATTTTGTCGGGTTCTTTGTGGATGCGGATGCCACAGCCAATGCCGGTGGCTTGCCGCAGGGCGGGATAACCATTCTCGAGCAACCGAATAATCATCTGCAATATGCGGGCACATGGTTCGGGCTGGCTGCCGTTTTGCTGGTTGTGACCTTTATCTATATTTTCCGTCAGCGCCGTAGTCCGGATGCGCAATAGCTGTTGACATTGCGTGATACGAAGCCCAATTGCTAAAGCTGGATATGTTTTACAGCGCATTGATGATCTATGGTCGCAATGTTGCTTTGAAGACAGGATAATCAGAGTTCAATGACCGATAAGCCTAAGCTGACCATCCGCCTGTGCGGTCCACGTGGATTTTGCGCCGGTGTTGATCGCGCTATTCAGATCGTTGTGCTGGCGCTGAAGAAATACGGCGCTCCGGTCTATGTGCGTCATGAGATTGTTCACAACCGTTATGTGGTTGAAGGCCTGCAGGCACGTGGTGCGATCTTCGTGGAAGAGCTGGACGAAATTCCGATGGAACACCGCGATCAGCCGGTGGTATTTTCCGCTCATGGTGTGCCAAAATCCGTGCCGGAAGATGCGGATGCGAAAAACCTGTTTTATCTGGATGCAACCTGTCCGCTGGTTTCCAAAGTTCATAAACAGGCGATGCGCCATCAACGTCTTGGCCGGCATGTTATTCTGATCGGCCATTCCGGTCATCCGGAAGTGATCGGCACAATGGGGCAACTGCCGGAAGGTACGGTTTCCTTGATCGAGACTGTAGCAGATGCCGAGGCCTACCAGCCGGAAGATCCTGAAAACCTCGGCTTTGTAACGCAAACCACGCTGTCGGTAGACGATACTGCGGGTATTATTGCCAAGCTTCAGGAGCGGTTTCCGCAGCTGACAGCGCCTGCCGCTGAATCCATCTGTTATGCTACAACCAATCGTCAGGAAGCGGTGAAAGAAGCGGCTCCCGGCTGTGATCTGTTTCTGATTGTCGGTGCGCCGAACTCTTCAAATTCCAAACGTCTGGTGGAGGTGGCCGAGCGCTCCGGTGCCCGTCATTCTCTGCTTGTGCAGCGTGCGGAAGAGATTGACTGGGATAATCTGGGCGAGCTTTCTGTGCTGGGGATTTCGGCAGGGGCATCGGCACCGGAAATTATCGTTGATGAGATCATTGATGCGTTTTCGCAGCGTTTTGATGTCACAATTGATCTGGCAATCACCACCGTTGAAACCGAGAACTTCCTCGTCAACCGTCAGATCCGCGATGTGGAACTGACGGCTCAGGACATGGCGTTTGTGAACGGCAATCACTGAAATAAAGAATAATCTGCCGCGATTTTCGCAGGTGACGGCAGGGGGAGACCAGCATGGCTGTCTATACGGATATTAATGAAATTGAACTGGCAGCCTATCTGGAAAATTACAACATAGGTACTTTGCTGTCTTTCAAAGGCATTGCTGAAGGTGTTGAGAACTCCAATTTCCTGCTGCGCACGACTGAAGGCACATTCATTCTGACCCTTTATGAAAAACGCGTGGATCGTGATGATCTGCCGTTCTTCATTAAGCTGATGCAGCATCTGGCGGTCAACGGTATTGAGTGCCCGCAGCCGGTGGTGCAAAAAAACGGTGAGGCGATTGGTGAATTGGCTGGCCGTCCGTCGGCAATTGTCACCTTCCTTGAAGGCATGTGGTTGCGCAAACCTGCCGCGGAACATTGCTATGCTCTGGGTGTAGCCATGGCGCAGATGCATCTTGCTGGTCAGAATTTTGCGATGGAACGCGAGAACAGCCTGACATTGAAAGACTGGCGCCCGCTCTGGGAAAAATGCATGGCAGATGCTGATGCCGTTGAAGCCGGTTTGCGTGCACAGACAGAAGCGGATCTGGCCTATCTGGAGCAGAACTGGCCGTCGGATCTGCCACGCGGTGTGATCCATGCCGATCTGTTTCCGGATAATGTGTTTTTTATCGGTCAGAACCTGTCAGGCATTATCGACTTTTATTTCGCCTGCACGGATATGCTGGCCTATGATCTGGCAATCTGCCTCAATGCATGGTGCTTCGAGCGTGATTTTTCCTATAATCTGACTAAAGGCACAGCTTTGCTGCGCGGTTATAATTCTGTGCGCCCTCTGAACTCCGCAGAGCGTGAGGCTTTGCCGGCGCTGTGCCGCGGCGCTGCCTTGCGCTTTATGCTGACGCGGCTTTATGACTGGATCAATGTGCCTGCGGACAGTTTTGTGACCAAAAAAGACCCGATGGAATATTTGCGGCGTATGCGTTTTCATCGCGAAGTACGCTCGGCCAGCGAATATGGCCAGTAACAACAGCAAGTTACTGTGCTGAATAGCCGTGAACTGCCTTTATAAATAAATGTGAGAAAACCGCTTGAAGACGATTACAGCCTATACGGATGGTGCCTGTTCAGGAAATCCGGGTCCCGGGGGATGGGGGGCTATACTGGAATATAACGGACACCGCAGAGAGCTGAATGGTGGTGAACGGGACACGACCAATAACCGGATGGAGCTGATGGCTGCAATTTCCGCATTGCAGGCGCTGAAAGAGCCGTGTCAGGTCGATCTCTATACGGACTCGGTTTATGTGCGCGACGGCATTTCCAAATGGATCGAAGGCTGGAAGCGCAATGGCTGGAAAACCGCGGCCAAGGCTCCGGTTAAAAATGCCGAGCTTTGGCAGGAGCTGGATGCTGCGCGCAAAAATCACAAGGTGACATGGCACTGGGTTAAGGGCCATGCGGGGCATCCTGAGAATGAGCGTGCGGATGAACTCGCCCGTGAAGG
>NZ_ANNO01000364.1:0-1440 GCF_000409565.1 Pseudochrobactrum sp. AO18b | reverse complement strand
GCTTCAAAGCGGGCTTTTTCTTGTTCAGTCTAAAGAAATCAGAGCTTTTCGAGCATCGCTTCTGCGGAAGAAACTGTGGCAACGCCCGGATTTTCTTCAATGTCGAGGCTCTTTACAACGCCATCTTCGATCAGCGCTGAATAGCGCTTGGAGCGCACGCCAAGACCGCCACCGGACAGGTCGATATCAAGACCGGCAGCTATGGTGAATGCGCCGATACCATCGGAAAGATAGACGATCTTGCCTTCGCCTTCCGTGGCCTTTGCCCATGCGCCCATGACATGCACGTCATTGACGGAAACAACGGCAACAGTGTCCACGCCTTTAGCGATCAGCGCGTCGTAATTCGCCAGATAGCCCGGCAGATGGTTCAGTGTGCAGGTCGGGGTGAAAGCGCCCGGTACTGCAAAGAGAACGACTTTCTTACCCTGAAAAACGTCATCTGTGGTGACGTCTTTAACGCCGTCAGCAGTTTTGGTTTTGAAGCTTGCTGCTGGCAGTTTATCGCCGATCTGAATGGCCATTGTCTGTTCTCCTTCATACAGATTATGAGTAACGGATATTGGCATTATACATAGCCTCTGGCCGGATTTTACGGAAGCGCTATTTCTTGAAAATTCTGACAGGCAGGCATGTAATTTTTCTCATTCAGGCAGAATATTTCGCTTTTAATATGAATTTTCTAAAATACTGATTTTAAGTAATGCGCTGAAATGGCTGAAAAAATACAAGACGGATTTTTGCACTTCAAAAAACTTCGATAAATGTGACTTGGCTCATGTAAGTGTTGTGTTATGCTGATTATTCACTATGCCGTGAATGAATAAAACAGACGCATAATCATCCCCAGCGAACGGCAAAAATTACACATTTATCTTTATCAATCCTGTTGCATTGAAATTGAAAGAGGCGTGTGGTGAACAACGGTTTTCTCAACGGACAATTTCTGCTTGCAATGCCCGGTATGACGGATGAGCGTTTTGCCCGTTCGGTCATTTATATTTGTGCGCATTCAGAGCAGGGGACGATGGGTTTCATCATAAACCAGCTGCAGCCGCTTGAGTTTCCCGATCTCTTGATCCGCCTTGGTATTATTACGCAGGCGCAGAGTATTTTACTGCCCGAAAAAGCCCGCTCGCTGATGGTGCGCCGTGGCGGCCCTGTTGAAACCGGACGGGGCTTTGTGCTGCATAGTGATGATTTCATGGTCGGAACCAGTATTCCCGTCACCGATGATATCTGTATGACCGCGACCATGGATATTCTCCATGCCATATCGGATGGTATCGGGCCGGATAAAACACTGATGGCGCTTGGCTATGCCGGTTGGGATGCAGGGCAGATTGAACGTGAAATTGCGAGTAATGACTGGCTGATCTGTCCACCGACCACAGATTTGCTTTTTGATACGGATATTCTCGGCAAATATGATCGCGTCAT
>NZ_ANNO01000363.1:0-8186 GCF_000409565.1 Pseudochrobactrum sp. AO18b | reverse complement strand
GCGTTGTTTTTTATTTTTGACGAATTATGCTTATTCTACTGTCTGACCATTGAGCAGGCGGGCTGCATTTTCAGCCGTCATTGGCTGGCCGAACAGGAAGCTCTGAACATATTCGCAGCCCATTTCACGCAATTGCATGGCGTCCTGTTCGCTTTCAACACCTTCTGCAACAACCTTGAGTTCCAGATCCTGCGCCATGCGAATGATGGAGCGCAGCAGCGTCGCTTTCTGCGGCTTATCACCTTTGACGAAGGAGCGGTCGATCTTAATCATGTCGATCGGGAAGCGTGTCAGATAGGCAAGCGATGAATAGCCGGTGCCGAAATCATCCAGTGACAGGCCGACACCCATAGATTTCAGCTCGTTCAGCATATGTGCTGATTGTTCCGGATTTTCCATCAGCACGGATTCTGTCAGTTCCAGTTTGAGCGTGCCTTTGGTCACATGTGTACGGGACAGGATCGCACGGACATCGCTCAGCAAATCCTGACGGATCAGCTGGGTGCTGGACAGATTGACGGAGACAAACAGGTTCGGACGCGACAGGTTTTCCTGCCAGTTGAACAGGTCATTGGCTGATTGCTGCATGGCAAACAGACCAAGCGGCACGATGAGGCCTGAATTTTCGGCAATCGGAATAAATTCAGACGGCGAAATCGGCCCGCGGCGCGGATGTTCCCAGCGCATCAAAGCTTCAAAACCGGCAATAGTGCCGTCCTGCAAATTCACAATCGGCTGATAAGCAATTGTGATTTCCTTGCGCTCAATAGCGCGGCGCAGATCGGATTCCAGCTGCAGCTTGTCGCTGCCAATAGCACGGAAGGACGGGCGGAACGGTTCAATACGGTCGCCGCCAAAACGCTTGGCCTGATACATGGCCAGTTCCGCATCTTTTATCATATCTTCCGCATTGGCGGCATTGGCCGTCCATGTCAGAAGGCCGACCGATGCTGTCAGCACAATCTCGCGCTTGGCATAAGAGATCGGCGCACGGATGGCCTGACGCAGCGCTTCTGCAAAGGCTGCAACCTTTGCCGGATCAGATTCAGACGCGAGGATCAGGCCGAACTGGTCGGATGACAGTCTTGAAAGCGTATCCTGCGGCTTCATCAAGCGGAACAGGCGGCGCGAGATTGTCAGCAAAATCGTATCACCGGCAGACATGCCGAGGCTGTCATTGACCTGTTTGAACCGGTCAATATCAATGACGAAAACAGTCGGTTTGAGCCTGCTCTCATTATAGGACATGCTCATGACATTGGCGAGGCGGTCGAGGAACAGTTCGCGGTTCGGCAGGCCGGTAAGATTGTCATGCACGGCATCATGCAGCAGGCGTTCTTCGGCCTTTTTCTGCTCAGTCACATTATGCAGCGTTCCGACACAGCGCACAATTTCACCATCCGAGCCGATAACCGGACGCGCGCGCAGATGATACCAGTGATAGTGACCGTCATTGGCACGCAGGCGGAAAGTCTGATGAATACGACCGCGACGATTTTCCAGAATTGCATCCAGCGTGGTGCGGAAGCGGTCACGGTCATCACCATGCATCACCGGCAGCCAGTTGCGCACAGGGCCGAGAAGGCTGGCCGCAGCCGTGCCGAGATAGGTGGAAATATCAGGCGTTGTCACCACGCGGTCGCGCGGCACATCCCAGTCCCAGACAATATCGCCGGAACCGATAACCGCCAGCGCCTGCCGCTCCATATCGGAGAACAGACCGACACGCAACACGCCGCCCGCAAAAGCATGTTGCATCACGGTGAAGCCGATCAGCAGAACGATCAGGACAAGACCACCGCCAAGCGCAGGCTGCACGATGTCATTGTCCAGACGGCCGGAAACGGCCAGCCATGCGCCGGTCATCCATATGGCAATCAGCAGCCATGTGGGGATCAGCATAATCGCGCGGTCATAGCTGCGCAAAGCCAGAATGCCGATAATGACGATGCCGCAGATAACGGTCAGCGCAAAAGAGATACGGGCAATACCGGCCGCAATCGGCGGATCAAAAATCGCCACACCGCTCAGCATCATCAGGCCGAGAACCCATGCCACAGCGCCATAGGAAAAATGGTCGTGCCAGCGGTTGAGATTGAGATAGGTGAACAGGAAAATCAGGAAACTGGCAGCCAGTGCCACTTCCGTGCCCGCCCGCCACATTTGCTCATTGCCGGGGGTGATAGCGATCAGCTTGTTCCAGAAGCCGAAATCCACACAGATATAGGCCAGAACCGCCCATGCCAGTGCCGCAGCAGCAGGGAACAGCGATGTTCCGCGCACAACAAAAAGAATGGTCAGAAACAGCGCCAGCAGGCCGGAAATACCGAGCAGAATACCGCGATAGAGCGTGTAGGAGTTGATTGTGTCTTTATAGGCATCCGGCTCCCACAGATAAAGCTGCGGCAGATTAGGGGAGGCCATTTCCGCAACCAGTGTAATCACCGAGCCCGGATTGATGGTAATCAGAAACACATCCGCATCAGGGCTGACCTGACGGTCAAGCGCAAAGCCCTCACTCGGCGTGATGGAGGAAATGCGCTGCGAACCCAGATCCGGCCAGACAAAGCCCGATTTCACAAGACGGTAATGCGGGGCAACAATCAGACGGTCAATCTGCTCATCAGTCGGATTGGCAATAGCAAAAGCTGCCCAGTTACCGCTGGAGCGTTTGTCCTTGTCGGCCTGCACTTCAATGCGGCGCACAATGCCGTCGGCACCGGGAGCCGTGGATATCTGCACAGTATCACCCTGATTATGCATGATTTGCACAGCGCGGGTGAGGTCGAGAGCCGTATCTTCTTTGGAAATTTTGATCGGCTCAACTGCGGATGCAGGAACCGTGATCTGCAATAATGCTGCGATAAAGGCAAACACACAGAAAAACGTTTTCAATCGGTTCTGAAAGTTTTCTGTCACTATCTTTACCTTTTTGTCTTGGTATCAGGTGCTTTGCGCTTAACGGTCAGACGGCTGTTGTTTTAACAGAAAGACCTCTGCGCTGCTCTTCTCCCTCAATCAGGCTGTAGAGCAGATGATCCTGCCACAGGCCGTTAATCTTGAGATAGGAGCGCAATGTGCCTTCCAGTAAAAATCCGGCTTTTTCAAGAAGCCTGACCGAACGCAGATTAGACGGAATACAGGCAGCTTCAAGTCTGTGCAACCGCAGTTCACTGAATGCGAAGGGGATAACCAGTTTCAAAGCGTCGAACATATAGCCCTGACCGGCATGAGGTGCGCCGCACCAGTATCCGATCTGTCCGGATTGGGCGACACCGCGCCGGATATTACCGAGGGTGATTCCCCCCAGTAAAACATTGTCGGACCTGCGGAATAAAAACAGCGACCATGCATTTCCGCTGCGTGCTTCTTCAGAGTAATGGCGCAGACGCAACCGGAAACTGGATTTTTCCAGCTCGTCATCCCGCCATATAGGCTCCCACGGGGTCAGAAAAGCACGGCTTTTTTCGCGCAGATTTGCCCATTGGCGGTAATCAGACCATTGCGGCTCACGCAAAAACAGACGCTCCCCCTTCAGATACACAGACGGTGTTTTGCTGAAGGGAAAGCTGATCATGGTACCCAGCCTGTTAAGTTAAACTGCCAGTGCCGGACGCTTATTCGCGGCGAAGCCGCGCAACGTGCCGTGAATATCGTCATAACCCATCATCTGGCTGACAGGGCCGACAGCGGCAATGGTCGGTTTACTGTCGAGGAACATGCGACCGGAAAGATCTGTCAGACGTTCAGGCGTAATCAGGCTCAGACGTTCCAGCAGTTCTTCATTCGGTACCGGACGACCATAGAGCAGCATCTGGCGGGCAATCTGACCTGCTCGGCTTGCTGCACTTTCCTGCGACATCAGCAGACCGGCGCGATATTGCGCACGGGCGCGGTCAACTTCCTGAATATTGATATTACTCGATGCTTCATAAAGCTCGTTGAGAACAACCGGCACCAGTTCCTCAAGGTTTTCACGTCCTGTTGCCGCATGAATGCCGAACAGGCCGGTATCGGAAAAGCCCCAATGGAAGGCATAGACAGAATAGCACAGACCACGCTTTTCACGCACCTGCTGGAACAGGCGGGAAGACATGCCGCCGCCGAGAACCGTTGCCAGAAGCTGTGAGGCATAGAAATCGCGCACATGGTAAGCGCGGCCTTCAAAGCCGATTAGCACCTGGGCATCCATCAGGTCACGTTCTTCGCGGTAATCACCGCCGACATAGGATGCTTTCACTGGCGCTGCAGCCTGTGTCGTTGCGCGGAAACCGCCGAGACGGCTTTCCACTTCGCGCACAAACGAGGCGTGGTCAACGGCACCGGCAGCGACAACAACCATACGGTCGGCGCTATATTGTTCATTGATATAATTACGCAGATCACCCGGTGTGAAGGACTGCACCGTTTCCGGTGTGCCGAGAATGGAGCGTCCGATCTGCTGGTTCAGATAGGATGTTTCAGAAAAACGATCGAAAACAATGTCATCGGGCGTATCATAGGCCGCGCCGATTTCCTGCATGATGACGTTTTTCTCGCGTTCCAGCTCATCTTCATCGAATTTTGAGCTGGTGAGAATGTCGGCCAGAATATCAATCGCCAGCGGCAGATCATTGCGCAGAACGCGGGCATAATAAGAGGTGGTCTCAACGCTGGTTGCGGCATTGATCTCACCGCCGACATTTTCAATATCGGCTGCAATCTGCCATGCACTGCGGTTTTCTGTGCCTTTGAAGGCCATATGCTCGAGAAAATGCGCAATGCCGTGGCGGTTATGCGCTTCATTGCGGGAGCCTGCCTTGACCCAGATACCCAATGCCACGCTTTCAATCAGCGGCATGGTTTCGGTGGCAATTGTCAGTCCGTTGGACAGAACGCTAACTTCTACACCCATTCTAGGCATACTCCCCTGAGTATTTTAACCGTCAGCTTCTTTGAGTCTGACGGGCATGGCAATGCGACAAAGAAAGAACGTGACCGTTCCGGAAGAGCTCGTCTGCCCCTGTTGTTTTATCAGGTGACATATAGGGGCAGAGCGAAATCTATGCAAATTTGCTGCCATAATACAACATATGGCTGCAGCAGAACCTTGATTATTTTGCTGCTCGCGAGTGGCTGCGGATATGATCTTCCACCACTTTCAGGTCATTTTGAAGACGCGTGAAATGTTCTTTACGCTCCATCAGATCACTGAGCCATGCAGGCAGAGCCGGAGAAACACCGCAGGCATCTTTCACCGCATCCGGGAATTTGGCCGGATGGGCGGTTGCCAGCACCACCATCGGTGAGGCTGTATCTGCGTGTTCGCGCGCAACTTTAACGCCGATAGCCGAATGCGGGTCAAGCAGATAGCCGTCCTGTTTCAGTACTGAGTCAATGGTTGCAGCGGTTTCCGCAACGGTTGAACGACCGGCAGCAAACTGATTGCGGATGGTTTTGAGCGGTGCATCGGCAATGGTGAATTCACCGGACTGGCCAAGGCTGCGCATCAACCCGCGAATAGCTGCTGCATCACGATCATAGGATTCAAACAGCAGACGCTCGAAATTCGAGGAAATCTGGATATCCATGGACGGAGAAGAGGTCTGCTCCACACCGCGCATTGCATAGGAGCCGGTGGCAACAGTGCGTGACAGGATATCATTGTCATTGGTGGCAATGATCAGACGGTCAATCGGCAGTCCCATTTTTTTGGCGACAAAGCCCGCAAAAATATCGCCGAAATTACCGGTCGGCACAGTGAAGGACACTTTGCGATCCGGTGCGCCGAGGCTGATTGCTGATGTGAAATAATAAACGATCTGCGGCATGATACGTGCCCAGTTGATCGAATTCACACCGGAGAGAGAAAGCGTGTCACGGAAGTTCAGATCATTGAACATGCCTTTGACGAGGTTCTGACAATCGTCAAAATTACCGTCGATCGACAGAGCATGAACATTGCTGGCTGCAGATGAGGTCATCTGGCGCTGCTGCACAGGTGACACACGGCCATGCGGGAACAGGATGAAAATATCGGTATTGTCGCGACCGGCAAAAGCTTCAATCGCTGCGCCGCCGGTATCGCCGGAAGTTGCGCCGACAATGGTTGCGCGCTGTCCGCGCTGTGCCAGCGTATAATCCATCATGCGTGACAGCAGCTGCATTGCCACATCTTTAAAGGCGAGAGTCGGGCCGTGGAAAAGCTCCAGCACAAATTCATTCGCACCGGTTTGCATCAGCGGGCAGACGGCATCATGGCGGAATGAGCCATAAGATTCGCGCACCATTTTTTCAAATTCGGCGTCCGGAATCTCACCATTCACAAAAGGAGTGAGGACTGCGAGGGCGATTTCCACATAGGATTTGCCGCGCAGCTTGCGGATGTCATCTGAGGAAAATTGCGGATAGGTTTCCGGCAGATAGAGACCGCCGTCCCGCGCCAAACCCGCCAAAAGTGCATCAGAAAAGCCCAAAACCGGCGCTTCGCCACGGGTGCTGATATATTTCATAAGATTTCAGGCCTCATTCAGTCAATGCAATTCTGTGCCGGTTTTGAGCCGGTTTTGGTCAAGTTTGCGGTGTTTTCCTGTCATATCTCTTGTGGCTGACGCAAGCATCGGTGGATAGAGCTTGCCCTGTTCACAAAAAACGTGAAAATATTATCTCATAATGCATGTTAAGCGCCTTGCGTCCATATGGATATGTCAAAGACGCCGCAGGATTTGGGTATAAAGCGCATTCCAAAAAGTGTGAAACGGTTTTTGGGTAAAATGCGCGATGGTGAAGAATTTACGCATCAGACAAAGAGTGGAACTCTTTGGGAGATGCGGGAAACAAGACAACAGAACAGTTACGGCGCGTTGCCGGAGCGGTTCGCAAACAGGTTCAATATTCAGGAAGACCGGTTTATGCAGAAATCTACCTTCGGACGTTTAAATCCTCTTTCATTGCGGTTTACCCGTTTGGGTGGAGCTGCATTGCTTGGTTTGTTGGTTGCCGGTTGCTCAACCAGCGGCAATCAGCAGGGTGCTGTTTCCACATCCGGTGAGCAGCGCGTGACACAGGCGGATTTGCAGGCCTATTGCCCGCGCATCAGCCTGCGTGAGGGAACGTCATTCTTCAGCACTTATGAAAAGGGCGGAAACGGTGACAGCAGCCGTGTGGTTTATCAGGCTTCGATCAGCGATGTGACCCGCGATTGCCGTCGGGATAATGGTACGCTGACAATTACTGTTGCAGCCGCAGGCCGCGTTGTACCTGGGCCGAAATTCCGCAACGGCACAATCAATATGCCGATCCGCGTTGTGGTGATGGAAGGCGATAAAGTGATCTCCACAAAACTGCATAAACAGGCAGTTGCGATGAATAATTCCCAGTCGGCAACACAGTTCCTGTTTGCGGGAACGCCGGTGAGCGTGCCTGAAGCATCGTCACGTCAGGTGCAGATCTTTATTGGTTTTGATGAAGGCCCGAACAAGGGTTAATCTGAAGTCACGACAGTTAAAAATGCCGTATTCCCGACAAGGAATGCGGCATTTTTTATTGTACCGAAGCACAATGCTGTCCGGTGATACTGTTAAAAGCAGCTAGAGCATGTCGCAGCGAAATGGACACATTGAGCGTTCGCGAACATGCGACCAGAAAAAAATCTAGAGCGAGTGCCATGAATACACTTGGCGGGATATGCTCTAACTCTTTGTGTTAACGCGTATCTTATCCGATCGAAGCGGGATAAGAAAACAGTCCGGTGGACTGTTTTCCCCGCGAAGGCGCTTCGCACTTTTCGGGATACGCTCTGGCAGATGCTGTATTCTGTCTGGTATTTGCCAAGTGTCTAAAATTAGTGCATAAATTATTTACTATAGGTTCATATTGCCGTGGGTTTTGCAGGTCGGAAAATCTGAAAGCTTCTTACGGTAAATAAAACTTTTATCTGAAAAATATTATTTAATATCAATTATTTGCGAATTTTTTGTCAGTGATTTGTCCGGTTTTCGGATGTGCTTACGGGAAAATACCGCCTGTTCATCGTTAAAGCGATGAAAGAATGAAACTATTTGTAATCTCTAACGTTTAGACTGCTGGCATGATGACAGTATATGAACTCATTCAGGAACCAACCGACACCTGGGCCATTTTTGAAATGGATTCCGGTGAACCGGTTATGATTGAAGGCCGTCCGATGATTGGTCTCAGCGAGACAG
>NZ_ANNO01000362.1:0-2285 GCF_000409565.1 Pseudochrobactrum sp. AO18b | reverse complement strand
CCCTTTTTATTACATTTCTCAGAAGGTTCTCAGAAGCCTTCATCCCATTCTGCCATGGCTTCAATCACGGCAGGCAGATCGCGGTGACGGTTGATAACTGTTTCCGCACCGGCTTCAGTCAGCTTGTCTGCATGACCCGGATAGGTGTGAGCACCGCCGGTAAAGCCGATGACCCGCATGCCCGCAGCGCGTGCCGCATGGATGCCATGGCTTGAATCTTCAATCACAAAACACTGTTTCGGCTCAGCATTAAACTGCTGTGCCGCGTAGGTATAAACATTCGGCGCAGGCTTCGGCTCTTTATTGCCAACCTCACGCGACGCATAAATATGCGGGGCAAATGCATCATACAGCGTTGAACGCTTGAGCATCAGTTCCAGAGAGTCCGAATTGGAATTGGAGCAGATAGCTTTCGGATATTGAAGCTGGCTGACCACATCCTCAATACCGTCTACAGTGAGCAGTTCTTTGGTAATCCGCTCTTTCATGATTTTGCGTGATTTTTCAATCAGCGAAGCGGAGATCGGAATGGAAGATTCCCGTTCAATTTCCATCAGAATGCTTGGCCATGTCAGACCGGCAAAACGCTCGGCAATTTCTTCCGGTGAAATCGGATAGCCGGCATCGGTGAGAAGCTCGGATTCGACCTGTGCGGCAATATACTCGGAATCGACCAGAACACCGTCACAGTCGAAGAGGATCAGCTGGGGTTTTGACATGAAAAATCCGTAAATGTTCATCAGCCACAAAAGCCGGACTGAGGCTCGGGCATGGGGAGGGAGGACGGGCACTGTTTACACTTAAAACGATTGAGGGTCAAAATGATAAAAGAAATTGCCGGTTCTTCTGTGTTTTATCGGCAAGGCAAATCAGCGGGCAAAATCGGGTGATTTGCGGTGTCTGATTTTAAGCTTTGGAACCGCAATTTCGCCAAGTGTTAAAAATTATTAAGCATTTACAGTGGTTTGTGAGCGCTGTTTTGTGTTGTTTTTAAAGAAATTTGACGATTTTCGCGCCTGATAACGCTTTTTAACAATTCGATTAACTCCATGTTTACCCTGTTCGGTAACCATAAGGACAGTAAAGCGTTCCTATGTTTAGCGAGTATCACATGTCCGTTGTTCGTCTTGTGAAAGATCTGCCAGAAGCTGCACCGCGCTCGGTCTGGCTCGATACAATTCTTAAGGGTGACTGCGTAGCTGCGCTCGATCGTTTGCCGGATCATTCGGTGGATGTGATCTTTGCTGATCCCCCTTACAATCTTCAGCTTGAAGGTGCTCTGCACCGTCCGGATCAGACCAAGGTCAATGCAGTTGACGACCATTGGGATCAGTTCGACAGTTTTCAGGCTTATGATGCCTTTACCCGTGCATGGCTGCTGGCCTGCCGCCGTGTGCTGAAGCCAAACGGCACCATCTGGGTTATCGGCTCATACCACAATATTTTCCGCGTCGGCGCATCGCTGCAGGATCTGGGCTTCTGGATGCTCAACGATATTATCTGGCGCAAAACCAATCCGATGCCGAATTTCCGCGGCCGTCGTTTCCAGAATGCGCATGAAACGCTGATCTGGGCATCCCGCGACCAGAAGAGCAAAGGCTATACGTTTAACTACGAAGCCATGAAAGCCGCCAATGATGATGTGCAGATGCGCTCTGACTGGCTGTTTCCGATTTGCACCGGCGGCGAGCGTCTGAAAGACGATAATGGCGATAAGGTTCATCCGACCCAGAAACCGGAAGCATTGCTTGCCCGTATTCTGATGTCTTCATCGAAGCCTGGTGATGTGATCCTCGATCCGTTCTTTGGTTCCGGCACCACCGGTGCAGTTGCCAAGCGTCTCGGCCGTCATTTTGTCGGTATTGAGCGTGAACAATCTTACATTGATGCGGCAACCAAGCGTATCGAAGCTGTTGAGCCTCTTGGCAAAACCGAACTGAAAGTCATGACCGGCAAGCGTGCTGAACCACGTGTAGCCTTTGTCAGCGTGATTGAAGCCGGTCTGCTGCGTCCGGGTACAGTTCTGTGTGATGCCAAACGTCGTCATGCAGCAATTGTTCGTGCAGACGGTACTCTGTCTGCCAATGGCGATGCCGGCTCTATTCACCGTATGGGTGCCAAGGTACAGGGCTTTGATGCCTGCAATGGCTGGACATTCTGGCATTATGAAGAAAATGGCGTGTTGAAGCCGATTGATGCGCTGCGCGCTGAAATCCGTGTGAATATGGCTCAAGCCGGCTCGTAAACTGAGCGGCAGAATACCGGCACTTGATACTGGTATTTTC
>NZ_ANNO01000361.1:0-6815 GCF_000409565.1 Pseudochrobactrum sp. AO18b | reverse complement strand
CTTTTTTTTTGTGGACTGCTTCAGGACGTTTTACGGCAGAGCCAGACAGTAAGATGACCGCAATGCGGGTCATTTTCCACATATTGCACAACATCAAAACCGCTCTCGGATAAAAGACTGCGGTATTCCTCTGGTGCGAGGCTGGAGTGATAAAGCGGTTGCCCTTCAAAAGTGCCGATTGCTTCGCCATTTGCAGTGCCGCTGGTAAACATCAGAACTGCATTCTCTGCAGCGAGTGTTGCAAAGCGGGGAAACATCCGGCGCTGATCATCATGCTGCAGATGAAAGAAGCTGTTCCACGCGAGTATGCCGTCAAATTTCTGCGGGAGAGATAGCTCACGCATATCTGCGACCAGCCATTGCTGCTGAGGGAAACGGGTGCGGCAGATGTCTATCAGACTGGCAGAACTATCGATGCCGGTCAGCTGAAAGCCTGAGCGGATCAGGTGACCGGCCATAGGCTCGCCCGCTCCGCAACCAATATCCAGAACAGAGCCTTGATGGGGTAACAGACCGGTAAAGCGTGCCAGCCATTCCGCTTCCATCAGACCTTTGGCAGTATTGCTGCGCCGGATATCATCCCATTTCTGCGCATGCGTTTCATATAGCGGAATAATGTTATCTGCGTCTTTGGACATAGCATTTTTCCGGTTGTTTATTTGAAAGTGTCGGGCAGGACGGCGCTGATGGCTTTCTTCATCACTGTCGGCAGCGCTTCTTTTTCGAGATTATCCTGAGCAACCCACCAGCCATTATTGCTTGGCGGCATGGTTGAAACATCCGTTTTATAAACGCTGAGGCGTAATTCGAAATGAGTGAAAATATGAGTGATTGTACCGCTTTGCTGCCAGTTTGCAGCAATTGGTGCCGGATCAGTATTGGTCAATCGTGCAATATGCTCAGGAGAGGCCGCTTCATCTGCCGCGATCCATTCGCTGTTCGGCACTTCGCTCATACCGGCAAGCAGGCCTTTGTCAGGGCGTTTTCGCAAGTAGACATCGCCTTGCGGTGAGAGAATAATAAAAGCCGCACCATAGCGGACAGGGCGTGCCTTTTTTGGTGCTTTAACAGGGTAAAGCTCCGGCTCACCTTCCAATAAGGCTGCACAATTATCATTGAGCGGGCAGAGAATACAGGCCGGTTTCTTAGGCGTGCAGATTGTAGCACCGAGATCCATCATCGCCTGCGCAAAATCACCGGGGCGTGACTGCGGGGTCAGTTGTTCTGTAAAATTGCGAATTTCAGTCTTGGCCTGAGGCATCATGGTTTTGATCGCAAACAGGCGGCTCACTACGCGCTCGACATTACCATCGACAACCGCAGCCGGAATATCGAAGGCAATGGCAGCAATGGCGGCCGATGTGTAGTCGCCGATACCCGGCAATTGTTTGAGACCCTCCACACTCGCCGGAAACTGCCCTTTATGCTGAGAGGCTACCATATCCGCGCATTTCTTCAGGTTGCGGGCTCGGGAATAATAACCAAGCCCCGCCCAGCCACGCAGCACATCATCTTCGGTGGCATCGGCAAGTGCCTGCACATCCGGCCACAGACCGGTAAATTTGAGGAAATAAGCTTTAACCGCTTCAACCGTCGTTTGTTGCAACATGACTTCCGACAACCAGATGCGGTAAGGATCAGGACGCACACCTTGTTCGTGCTCAACGGGCGTTACGCGCCATGGCAAAATACGGTGATGACGATCATACCATGCCAGCAGCTTTTGCGCAGGAGCATCATCTCCCGACATGGCAGGAAACATCGTCGGACTGTTATCGGGGGAGACTTGGAGGCGCTTTTTCGTCATATTTTGTCAATAAATGATCTGTTTTCGGAATGCACCGGAAATTATTTTTAGCTTGTGCTTACAATGTGAAATCGTTTTCATTATGCAGCGGATAGTTTGACTGTCGTCATATTGCTGAGTACCACAATTTTATAAACCTTATTTTGTTGATGGAACAATATCCGAAAGGCTTGATATTGCAGAACAAACAAAGCTTTCCGGTCTATGTTCTCAATCTTGACCGCTCAAAAGACCGTTGGGATTCGCTGCTTGCACATGCGCAGGAAACCGGCATTGCGCTTCAGCGCGTGCCGGCAATTGACGGTAAATTGCTCGCAGAAGCGGATAAACGCCATTTTGATGATGCGGCTTTCCGACGCGATCACGGGAAGATTGCCTCCTCTGCGGAAATCGGCTGCTATTTCAGTCACATGAAGGCTCTGGAAATGATCGCGGCAGGCGATGCGCCAGCCGGTGTGATTATTGAAGATGATATCCGGTTTTCTGAAGAATTTGTTCCGGTTGTTGAAGCTGCAGCAGATTTGCAGGGCTGGGATGTCATCAAGCTGATCCATAACCGTCTTGTAGGGTTTCGTCCGGTTGAAAATCTCACAAATGATGTGGCGATCGGGCGTGTTACCCACGGGCCGCTTGGTAATGCCGGAGCCTATATTGTTTCAAAAGAGGGGGCGGCGAAAGTGCTTAAGGCGCTGCAAGTGATGCATCTTCCTTATGATGTGGCACTGGAGCGCGGCTGGGCGGGTTCGTATAATTTCTTCACCGCCAGCAGAGCTGTGGTAAGCAATGCCAATGAAAGCGCTTCAACAATATCCGAGGATATCAAAACCTATTCGCGGGCAAAATTACCGGCCCATAAACGGATCGGTACATTATTCTTTCGTATGAAAGACTATTTGCAAAGACTGTTTTACAGTTTCCAAAAAACAAATATCCGGCAACGGTGATATGCGAATTCTGCAAAAAAACTTTCTGATACGTCGTCGTATTGATCTCTGGCTTTTATGTCTGGCGGCAATCGCAATGCCGGTCCGTTATGCGCTCGGCCCGATTATCCTGTTCGTGTATAGTTGTATCGGTTTCTATCTGGCGCTCTACAAACACCGCTGGCACCGGATGTATGGTGCGCATTTTTATGTCCTGATATCTGCCTATATGATCTGGAGCCTCAGCCTGATGGCATGGCGCGGTGAGCTCAGTATTGCTAACCGGCAAGTGGGGTATGTGCTGCTGTTATGGCTCTATTCTTTTGCCGGATTGGGGATGGTTCTCATCCGTGACCCGCTGAGAATACTCGCATTCGGCTCCCGTACCGGCATCATTCTGTGTGCAATAATGGTTGCAGGAGAGGCGCTGTTTTGGGGCGGCCGTATCGGTATCGGCGGTAATCCTGCAGTATTTGCCTATGCGGCAGCAATTGCAGCAGTTGCTGCAACATTGCCGATTAAAAACGCTCCGCGTGTTTTACCGAACGGACCGTGGTATCTGGTCATTGGTACGGGGATCGTATTTGCCTCCGAAACCCGTGCGGTTATGATTACGCTGGCTCTGCTGGCAATATTTGAAATCATTGTGCTGATCGGCCGTATTGCCAGCCATAAGGTGAAAATCGGCAGTTCACTCATTCTGGCTGCCTGTCTGACCGCTGTCTTTACTGTTGGCCCTGTCGCCGGAGTTCTGTCGCAGCGCTTCGCCGGTATGGTGCATTATTATGAAACCGGCGACAGCAGCCAGTGGGCGGATAAATCCTCCGCAGATACACGTGAGCAGATGTGGCGCGGTGCGGTGAAAGTGGTTGCGGAACATCCTTTAATTGGTGTCGGCTCGGAACAAAAAATGACTGCAGTGCGGGAGGCTCTGGGCGATCAGGCAACTTTGCTCGACGGTTATATCCATGTTCATAATTCAGTGTTTGATGAACTGCTGGTCAATGGTGCAATCGGTTTCCTGTTGCTGCTGGCAGCGGCTGTATCCGGCTTCATTTTCTTCTGGCGCAATAATTCAGACTGTACGGTCCGGCGGGTGCTGATTTATTTTACGATCAGCTGGGGCAGCTATGCTATGCTGCATAATCCGCTGCTGCATGAGACCAGTATTGCTGTGACAATGTTCTTTTTCAGTGTGGTTTATGCGGGAACAAGCCGTAATATTTTGCGGCGTAACAGTGATGCCCGTAATGCTCTGGCATTTTATAACAGAGAAAAACCATCGCCCGTCGCGGCAATAAAACCGGCATAAAGGACAGAGATGAGCAGAGAGGAAAAATCGGGTTTTAAACCGCTGGCAGATACGGCCGGTAGTGTGCTCGATCCTGTCTTACGCAAACGCGCCGGTATTAATTTGTCGCTGATACAGGCATGGGAAGATGTGGTCGGGCCGCAGATTGGTGCGCAGTCGCGTCCGTTGCGGATTGTCTGGCCGCGACGCGCCCATGAGGATGATCCGTTTCAGCCGGCAACACTGATCATCGGCTGCGAAGGCATGGCAGCAATGCGCATCCAGCATTCCACCGGCGAGATCATCAATCGTGTGAATTCCTTTTTAGGTTTCGCTGCCATTGCCCGTATTCGCATTGAACAAAAATCTGTTGCCCCTGTTGCGCAACGTAAAGTCAAACCACTGATGCCGGTTGGTGCACCTGCCGAGAAAAAGCTGGCACAGGCAACAGTCGGTATTGAGGATGAGGCATTACGTGCCTCACTGATGCAGCTCGGCCGTAATATTCTGGCGGAAAAAGCCAATAAAAAGCCACGCTGATCCGAATTTCAAAGGGCAGATTACAGAGAATAAACAATGCGAAAACGGCTGAAAATTGCCCGTTAAGTCTCTGGAGACACACTGTTTATTAAAAACGCTTAAGCTGCCTGACAAAATTCCGGCAATTTGCTCTAATATCCGGAAACTATAGCAACGTGAATGAACGGGTGATTCGTATGATGTCTCAACTGAACCGCAGACAGCTTCTTGGAACTGCAGCTCTTGCAACTGCGGCATTGTCCGTATCTGCCGCCGGCAGTGCTCTGGCACAGACAGATGTTCCGAAGTCTGACGGCTCTGTCGATATGAAAAAACTGCTCGAAAAAGGTGCACTTGAGGATAAAGTGCTGGGGCAGGCTGATGCACCGGTAACAATCGTTGAATATGCTTCAATGACCTGCTCGCATTGTGCGACTTTTGCTGTGAATACACTTCCGGCAATTGAAGAAAAATACATCAAGACCGGCAAAGCCCGTCTGATCTTCCGCGAATTCCCGTTTGATCCGCGCGCAACTGCCGCCTTCATGCTGGCACGCTGTGCACCGGATGACCGTTATTTCCCGATGGTGGATGTGCTGTTCAAGCAGCAGATGCAGTGGGCTGCAGCCGATGATGCACAGGCTGCATTGCTGCAAATCTCCAAACTGGCCGGTTTTACACAGGAGACATTCAATGCCTGCTTGACGAACCAGCAGCTTCTCGATGATGTGAATGCTGTTCGTGAACGTGGCGCTGAGTTCGGTGTGAATGCAACGCCTACATTCTTTATCAATGGTCAGAAATATTCCGGAGCTCTTTCGGTTGAACAGATGTCGGCAGTTATCGACTCTATGCTCTGAACCTGATGCATATTCATGCAGCGGGGGCTTTTTTGCGCCCGCTGCATTTTCATATTTAAAAAAAATAGTGTCTGATTTTATTCCGCTCTTTATTGATTTGTTTTTGCCGCGCCCGGTTGCACGGAGCACTGGCTGATGCGTTTTACCAAACTGCGCCTTCTCGGATTTAAATCTTTTGTCGAGCCGATGGAATTCGTTATTGAAGGCGGATTGACCGGTGTCGTCGGGCCGAATGGCTGCGGCAAGTCCAATCTCGTCGAAGCGTTGCGCTGGGTTATGGGGGAAAACTCCTATAAAAATATGCGCGCTTCCGGCATGGATGATGTTATTTTCTCCGGCTCAGGCACACGTCCTGCACGCAACAGTGCGGAAGTAACCCTGTTTCTCGACAATAGCGACCGCTCTGCACCGCCTTCCTATAATGACGTGGATGAGTTGCAGGTCTCGCGTCGTATCGAGCGTGAATCCGGTTCCGTCTATCGCATCAATGGCAAGGAAGTCCGCGCCAAAGATGTGCAGCTATTGTTTGCTGATCAGTCTACCGGCGCGCGCTCACCATCTATGGTCGGTCAGGGGCGTATCGGTGAGCTTATTCAGGCTAAACCGCAGGCACGCCGTGCATTGCTGGAAGAGGCTGCCGGTATTTCCGGCCTGCATTCCCGCCGCCATGAAGCTGAACTGCGTTTGCGCGCCGCTGAAACCAATCTTGAACGTCTTGAAGATGTGGTCGGTGAGCTCGGCACCCAGATTGAAAGCCTTAAGCGTCAATCCCGTCAGGCTAACCGTTTCCGCGCATTGTCCGCAGATATCCGTGCGGCGGAAGCGATTTTGCTGCATTTGCGCTGGTCGCAGGCCAAGCAACAGGAAGGCGAGGCGCAAAGTGCTTTGGCAACCGCTACATCGCAAGTTGGTGCCATGGCACAGGCGCAGATGATTGCCGCCAAAGAACAGGCCATTGCCGCTCAGCATTTGCCGGAACTGCGTAATCAGCAGGCATCCGCATCTGCAGCCTTACAGCGTCTGACGATTGCGGTTTCGCAACTGGATGAAGAAGCGACGCGCCTGACACAGCGCCGGTCTGAGTTGTTAAAACGTCTTGAGCAGCTAAGCTCTGACATCGCCCGCGAAGAGCAGATGTTGCAGGAACATGCGGCTGTGCTTGAGCGTCTGGACGATGAAGAGCAGGATTTGCGTGAGCAGAATGAAGCTTCCGGCGATCGTGCGATTGAAGCAGAAGAACTGCTGGCCACAGCACAGGAACAATTGCAGGCTCATGAGTCTGAACTAGCGCAGATCACTTCTGCAAGAGCAGAGGCTGCAGCAGAGCGCACGCAAAGCGAACGTTTGGTACGTGATATTGCCGAGCGCAGTGAGAAACTCTCAGTGCAGTTGCGAACGGTAGAGCAGGACATTGC
>NZ_ANNO01000360.1:0-999 GCF_000409565.1 Pseudochrobactrum sp. AO18b | reverse complement strand
GAGCAGGCTCTGGCTTGTGAAGAAATGGTAGAGCAGGCGCGGGAAGCCGAAACCGGCCGCCGCCAGCCACTGGCGCATGCACGCGAAGAGCTGAACCGGATTGAAACCGAAGCACGCACCTTAGCCAGTATTCTCAATAGCGGCCAGTCCTCCACCTATATCGCTGTTGTTGAGCAGATGCAGGTGAAAAAGGGCTATGAAACCGCACTTGGTGCAGCTTTGGGCGACGATCTCGAAGCGCCGGTTAATCCGCAGGCGCCGGTTTTCTGGACGGATATTGATAGTCAGAATGCGCGGGATTTTGGCTCCCTGCCGCAGGGTGCAGTGCCGCTGAGCACGGTCGTTGATGCACCTGCGGCATTGCAAGCCCGTTTGTCTCAGATTGGTCTGGTGGACGACAGTGAGGGCGCAAGCCTGCAAGCACAGCTGCAGAGCGGTCAGCGGCTGGTGAGCCGCGAGGGCAGCCTCTGGCGCTGGGATGGTTTTACAGCACGTTCCGATGCACCGACTGCCGCCGCACAACGGTTGGCACAGAAAAACCGCTTAGCTGAGCTTGAAGCTTCTGCTGTCACTGCGCGCGACCGTGTAACACAGGCAGAAACGGCTTTGCGTCAGGCGGAAACGGCTTTGCGCGAGGCGGTGGAGCGTGAACGCAGCCTGCGCGATCATTGGCGCTCTGCACAGCGTGAACTGGCGCAAGCGCGTGATGCCTTGGCGGAGGCCGAGCGTGCAGCCGGACTATTATCCAGCAAACGTGCAGCACTGGATGAGGCGAAAACCCGTCTCAGCGACAGTCTTGAAGAGAACACCATTCAGCTTGAGGAAGCACAGATCAGGCTGGATGATCTGCCGGATCTGGCTGCATTGAACCTGCAACTGACCTCGCTGACCACGCAGGTTATGGCTGATCGTGCCGCCATGACGGAAGCACGAGCCGCGCATGATAATCTGCGCCGTGATGCGGAAAACCGTCTGCGCCGTCTGGAGATGATCGGGCAT
>NZ_ANNO01000359.1:0-5396 GCF_000409565.1 Pseudochrobactrum sp. AO18b | reverse complement strand
CAGAAAATGCCCGCCGGCAAATTACTGCGCTGACAGAACGCAGGGCTGAAACCAGTGATGAAGCGGAAGATTTGGCGGAAGCACCGGCGGATATTGAAGAGCGCCGCCGTGAGCTGCAAAGCGCTGTGGCGGATGCCGATGCGCAACGCAAAGAAACCTCTGATCGTCTGAGCACTGCCGAAACCGAGCAGGCCAAACTGGATAAGCGGGCAACGCTGGCTATTCAGGAACTGGCTTCCTCGCGGGAAGTGCGTGCCCGTGCCGAAGAGCGTCTGGCAGCAGCAGAAGATCGCCGCAAAGATACAGAAGCGCGTATCGCTGAGGTGCTGAATTGTGCGCCGCATGAAGCATTCCGCCATACAGGTCTCAATGCCGGTGATCCGCTGCCGGATATGGATCATACAGACCGTCAGCTTGACCGGTTGAAGATTGAGCGCGAACGTCTCGGTGCAGTGAATTTGCGCGCTGAAGAAGAGCAGCGCGAATTGTCCGACCGACAAGATGCGATCATCAATGAGCGCGAAGACGTTATTGAGGCGATCAAGAAACTGCGTCAGGCCATTCAAAGCCTGAACAAAGAAGGCCGAGAACGTCTTCTGGCGGCATTTGATGTGGTCAATGAGCAGTTCCAGCGTTTGTTTACGCACCTGTTTGGCGGCGGTACGGCAGAGCTGCAATTGATTGAATCGGAAGACCCGCTGGATGCCGGTCTGGAAATTCTCGCCCGTCCTCCGGGTAAGAAGCCGCAGACCATGACCCTGCTTTCCGGCGGTGAGCAGGCATTGACGGCAATGGCGCTGATCTTTGCAGTGTTCCTCACCAATCCGGCACCAATCTGCGTGCTGGACGAGGTGGATGCACCGCTCGACGACCACAATGTGGAACGCTATTGCAATCTGATGGATGAGATGGCTGCTTCTACAAAGACGCGTTTTGTCATCATTACCCATAATCCGATTACCATGGCACGCATGGATCGTCTGTTTGGCGTGACCATGGCCGAGCAGGGTGTGAGCCAGCTGGTTTCCGTTGATCTGCAAACCGCTGCTGCCATGCGTGAAGCAGTATAAAATTATAGTCTTGCTGAACCTGTTAAATCATTCCGTTTTCTTTTGTCCGATGCAAAATTAAGAATGATTTTCAGGTGTGTTTTATCTGAATTGCAGACTGGCATGCAAAGCTGAAAGGCAGATGATGAGCGGCGATCACAATCATGCGGATGTAAGCACAACACCGGTTTCGCGGCTTTGGCTGGCTTTAGGCCTGACCGGAAGTTTCATGATTGCCGAGATTATCGGCAGTTATGTTACCGGCAGTCTGGCGCTGCTGTCTGATGCCATGCATATGGCGACGGATACTTTTGCGCTGGCACTTGCTCTGATTGCCATTTATCTGGGGCGCCGTGCAGCGGATATTTTCCGAACCTATGGTTATTCCCGCTTTGAAATTCTGGCGGCAGCAATCAATGCCGTTCTGTTGCTGCTCGTCGCATTCTATATTCTCTATGAAGCCTATGAACGTCTGTTCCAGCCTGCAGAAGTGCAGTCTGTCGGCATGATGATTGTCGCCGTTCTCGGTCTGATCGTGAACTTTATTTCCATGCAGCTTTTAAGCGGCAAAAAAGATGAAAGCCTGAATGTTAAAGGCGCTTATCTTGAAGTCTGGGCGGATATGCTCGGCTCCGTCGGTGTCATTGTCGGCGCGGTGATTATCTATCTGACAGGCTGGCAGTGGGTGGACTCGCTTATTGCTGTGGGCATCGGCTTTATGGTTTTTCCGCGCACATGGGTGCTGCTCAAGGAATGTATCAATATTCTGCTGGAAGGTGTGCCGGTCGGGCTGGATTTGCGCAAGCTCGAACAGTCTGTTCTGGCAGTCTCCGGTGTTGATGAAATCCATGATCTTCATGTCTGGTCGCTGACCAAAAGCCAGCATTCCCTGACTGCGCATATTGTGCTGCAACCTGAGGCAAATGGTGAAGCCGTGCGCCGTGCAATCGAACAGGTGTTGCAGCAGCAATATGATCTGCATCATACGACTTTGCAGATGGAGGCCGAAAATTGCGCCCGTGAGGAAGATATTCACTAATCATCTACGGCACTCATTTAAGCGCCGCAGCTGTTATTCATATCTGTGAGTGCCGGTTTAATTCTCGCTCCACACGGCCAGTTCATTACCGGACGGATCAGTGAAATGGAAACGGCGGCCACCGGGGAAACTGAAAACCGGTTTGACGATTTTGCCGCCTGCTTTTTCAACATCAATCAGTGTCTGCTCCAGATCCTCAGAATAGAGCACCGGTAGCGGCTTGGCATTTTTCGCCTCATCGCCCTGATAAAAGCCGCCATCCAGCCCTTCAGAATGGGCGGCATAATCGGGGCCGTAATCGGTGAAGCTCCAGCCGAAGGCATCGGCGTAAAAAGCTTTAACGTCCTTCAGACCGCTCTGGCCGGCAGGCATTTCGATATAGTCGAGTTTTCCGGTTTTACGCATGATGATCCCCGAAACAAGGTTGAGAATGACGTTTGTTAATAGCAGATTCCGCGTCGTTTTCATGTGCCGGAATCAAACTCTCAGCTGATTCCGTTAAGTTGCGGAAATGCAGATGAAAACACTTTTCGTGCTGCCGCAAATTATTCATCTGTTCAGACAATAAACCGGAAACGAATTCCGCAAAATCGATTTAAACAATTATACAGGCGCTGCGTTGCGCTTTGTTACCGTTTTTCTGTATTTTTCAGTAGCCCGCAGCAGTGCTATCGCTTAAGCAGGAAGCGTGTATCCGGTATCGGTTATCATGACTTACATTCAGCCTGAGCCGGACATAACAGGAGGACGGGAATGGTTAAGTGGGTATATCACTTCGGTGACGGCAAAGCCGATGGTGCTGCAAGTGATCGTAATCTTCTGGGCGGTAAAGGTGCAAACCTTGCTGAAATGAGCAGCCTCGGACTGCCGGTGCCTCCGGGCTTTACCATTACCACCGATGTCTGCACCTATTATTACGACCATGACCGGACTTATCCTGAAATCCTGAAAGATCAGGTCAAAGCTGCGCTGGAGCATATCACTGCGCTGACCGGTCGTCGTCTGGGAGATGTAACCCGTCCGCTGCTGGTTTCTGTGCGTTCCGGTTCCCGTGCATCCATGCCGGGCATGATGGATACGGTGCTTAATCTCGGCCTCAATGATGATACGGTTGCGGCAATCGCGGCTGAGGCCAATGATGAGCGTTTTGCCTATGACAGCTACCGCCGCTTCATCCAGATGTATTCGGATGTGGTGCTGGGCGTTGACCATTCTTTCTTCGAAGAAATTCTCGACGATGCCAAGGCTAATCTCGATCTGGATGTTGATACCGATCTGACTGCCGATGACTGGCGCGGTGTGATTGACCAGTACAAAGCCAAGGTTGAAGAAGAGCTGGGCGAGCCGTTCCCGCAGGATCCGGAAGCGCAGCTTTGGGGTGCTATTTCTGCCGTGTTCTCCTCATGGATGAATGCCCGCGCGATCACCTATCGCCGCCTGCATAATATTCCGGAAAACTGGGGTACTGCCGTGAATGTGCAGGCCATGGTGTTCGGCAATATGGGCGACACATCGGCAACCGGCGTGGCCTTTACCCGTAACCCATCCACCGGTGAGCGTAAACTTTACGGCGAGTTCCTCGTCAATGCGCAGGGTGAAGATGTGGTGGCCGGTATCCGTACCCCGCAGAATATCACCGAAGAAGCCCGTATTGAGGCCGGTTCCGAGCGTCCGTCGCTTGAGAAAATCATGCCGGATGCTTTTGCTGAATTCCTGAAAATTGCTGATCGTCTGGAACAGCATTACCGCGATATGCAGGATCTGGAATTCACTATTGAACGCGGCAAGCTCTGGATGCTGCAGACCCGTTCCGGTAAGCGCACGGCTAAAGCCGCGCTGAAAATGGCCGTGGAAATGGTTGAAGAAGGGCTGATCGGTAAAGAAGAAGCCGTCAACCGTATTGATCCGGCATCGCTGGATCAGCTGCTGCATCCGACCATTGATCCGAGAGCCGAACGCCATGTGATCGGTATCGGCCTGCCTGCCTCTCCGGGCGCAGCAACCGGTGAGATAGTGTTCTCTTCGGAAGATGCGGAACAGCTGAAAGCGGAAGGTCGTAAAGCCATTCTCGTGCGTATTGAAACCAGCCCTGAAGATATTCACGGCATGCATGCAGCAGAAGGTATTCTGACATCGCGCGGCGGCATGACCAGCCATGCGGCTGTGGTTGCCCGTGGTATGGGCAAGCCTTGTGTTTCCGGTGCCGGTACGCTGCGTATTGATTATCGCAACGGTACAATGCTGACAGCCGGCGGCACCTTCAAAAAGGGTGATATCATCACCATTGACGGCGGCAGCGGACAGGTGCTGAAAGGCACTGTGGCCATGCAACAGCCGGAACTCTCCGGCGATTTCGGCAAGCTGATGGTTTGGGCAGATGAAGCCCGCCGCATGAAAGTGCGCACCAATGCGGAAACACCGGCGGATGCCCGTGCAGCCCGTTCTTTCGGTGCGGAAGGGATCGGCTTGTGCCGTACCGAGCATATGTTCTTCGAGGGCCCGCGTATTCTCGCTATGCGTGAGATGATTTTGGCATCGGATGAAAAAGGCCGCCGTGTTGCGCTGGATAAACTCCTGCCGATGCAGCGTGATGATTTCACCGAGCTGTTTGAAATCATGCAGGGGCTGCCGGTCACCATTCGTCTGCTCGATCCGCCATTGCATGAATTCCTGCCTAAGACGGCTGAAGAAATCGCCGAAGTCGCCAATGTCATGGGCGTGGATGTCGACAAGCTGACCGAGCGTGCGGAAAGCCTGCATGAGTTTAACCCGATGCTTGGCCATCGTGGTTGCCGCCTTGCGATCTCCTATCCGGAAATTGCGGAAATGCAGACCCGTGCGATTATTGAAGCGGCGATTGCCGCTGCCAAAGAGACCGGTGAAGCGGTTATACCGGAGATTATGGTGCCGCTGGTTGGTATCAAAGCTGAGCTGGATTTTGTGAAAGCACGGATTGATAAAGTGGCCGCGCAGATCATTGCCGAGAGCGGTGTGCAGGTTGATTATATGGTCGGCACCATGATCGAATTGCCGCGTGCTGCCTTGCGGGCAGGGGAGCTGGCTGAGACGGCCGAGTTCTTCTCCTTCGGTACCAATGACCTGACACAGACCACTTTTGGCGTATCGCGTGATGATGCTTCATCCTTTCTCACGCAATATCAGGCGCTGGGCATTATCGAACAGGATCCGTTTGTGACCGTTGATTTCGATGGTGTCGGCGAACTGGTGCAGATTGCATCGGAACGTGGCCGTAAACAGCGCAGCAATATCAAACTCGGCGTTTGCGGTGAGCATGGCGGGGATCCGGC
>NZ_ANNO01000358.1:0-2533 GCF_000409565.1 Pseudochrobactrum sp. AO18b | reverse complement strand
CCCTGCTTCAGTCCGTGAGCGGGGCAATGCTTTGGACTGAAACAAGCGGTCATTGGGATGATCGCTAACGATACAATGACCCATATTTCCGGACGAAACTAGCTTTGGCACTACAAGGTTTTCTCCGCTGTAAAATTTACGCCGCCTTTGCGCTTGCCAGCGCAAAAATAGAATTTTGCAGGCGTAATTCATCAGTTTCGGCCTTTTTCAACATGCCCACAAAATATGCTCCGGGTGCTTTGACTGTTTCGTCAGAATATTTTTGGAGAGTGATTGCGAGCGCAGTAGCAATCATCTCGTCAGGTAGCAAATTTCGCGCTCGTTTTCGCGCAAACTGCGATATTCCGCAAAATCCGGCCATAGCGTCCGAGATTTCCACCAAATCCCGCCATTGTGGATTTTGTGGCAACATTTCGCGCACAAATGGCACAGCTTTAAGCAAAAGTGAAAGTTCAATTGCTATGCTTTGCTGTGCTGTTTTTGGCTTGTTTAAGCGCAAGGTTTCCGGTTGGCTTTTTTCCAAAGCCCATAAGCTGGCTTGTCCAGCTTCTAATAAATTTTGTTGTGAGCCGTTAGGCGAACTCCGTTCATTCTTACTATTACAATCGGAATGATAAGGGTTTGTATTATCTATGTGCGTGACTGTTTGCGCATTCGTGCATGACTTTTTAGACTGAAAAACATATATGTTTTCGTGCTTTACGCTGAATAGGCGCTCTGTTAGCCGGTGCAGGATCGCGGCTGCGCGTTCCAGATAGTCAGTCGTTGCATAAGCTGACTTTCCAATGATGCGCATAACCTTTGCGCAATGGGCTTCCTGAGCCTGCAAAAAAGACGCCGGCAGGTGCTGCGAACATGGCAGAGCATTCTTCCATTGGCGCAATGCGGCGCGATACGATCTAACAGCAGCTTGGTGCTGTGATCGTAAAATCTGCATATCTTTGACTTGTTGCGCCAGCTCAAAATATCGAGCAACCAGCACTCTTAAATCAATGCCAAATCCATCAATAATATTTTGTCCGACATGGCGCGTTGAATGGCGCTTGTAATTTGGGCTGTCTTTCATTGTGATCAGACCAGCATCATAGAGACATGACAACATACGGCTGATTGTTTCAGGTCGTGCATAGCCGAGTTCAGCGGCAAGCGTGGCATTCGATTTAAAGACAATAGGCTTTTGGCCGTCTTTAAATTGTTCATGCGTGGCCGACTGAATGAGGGCAGCAAGCAACGTGGCTTCCTTTGCACGGATAATTCCGAGCAATGGGAGTCTGATTGCCAGATCGAGCAGCTTAAAACGGCTGACTTGGCCGAGTTCTGCCGTTTCGGCCAATTGTATATAATTGAGCCGATCAGCTGACAGTTTCCTGCCTGCGGTATAGTTCGGGTACATCTGCCCACCTCCAAAAAGGTGAGGCCAGACAAAGCTTCCCCGTTCACCGAAACGATGCTTTTCTTATTGACTTTGGGGGAAAGGGCAACTATGTTCTTTTTAACAACTTGAAATTATGTGCCGCTTTCGGAGTTCGCTTCGGGAGCGGTTTTCTTTTATGGCCTCATTTAATCTCCATATGAATCATGTGCGCACGCGCAATTTGAGCGAAAACATAGCTCAGTTATGGTTACTTTTGCAATATAATCGACGCTATTGAGCAAAAAATGCCAAGTGAAATATGATAGATTTTGCATCTATCTATATGATTTTATTCAATAATATAAATTTCATATGAAATTGAATATTGCGAATAGTTGGCGTTTTTTGCCTATATCATTACGCAAAACACGGATTTTACGACTCAAAATCTATGCACAACATGGCATATTTAGTCATTTCGGCATACTGATTTGATTTATGCAGCATGTCAAATATATGAAGGCTAATTGACAGCCTGAATATTGTTAAGAAAAACACACAATACAAATTCGTATTCGTTCCCGCATAATGTCATGCGATTAGATCAGTAAAATTGCGGGCAATTTTTACCTATTAGTCTAATTAATTATATACTTGTAATAGACACAGATTTTAATAACGCTATTGTGAGTTGTGAGCGGGCTGTCTGTAGGGAACGAAAATGGGCTATGCCAAGTATATTACGTAGAATTGATACACATGCCAAAAGCCTAATCAAAAATTCGGTTTCACAAATTTCCTCCACCCAGGAAGAAAACCCAACACCGATTTTTGTTGATGTTGATCAGGTGGACAATTTCAACCGGCAGGTTGGAGTTGTTATACGGTCTTACCGTAAGGAAGCAGATATTAGTCAAAAGGAACTGGCTGACTCTGTGAATATACCACTCAACACACTACGTTCCTTTGAAAATGGGGAAACGGGTGTACCGCTTTTGGTAACACTGAACATATGCCATCGGCTTCACATTGAACTGATGGATCTACTGATCTTGATTTCACCTAAATATCTAAGTGAAAATCCAGATAAAAGTTACTGCATGCGTGAAATTTTCAAGCGCTTACGTGGCAGCAGCCTTGAGATAATCAGGGGTACAAACTTGCTGTTATCGTTGCCAA
>NZ_ANNO01000357.1:0-560 GCF_000409565.1 Pseudochrobactrum sp. AO18b | reverse complement strand
TCATTGCGCCCGGCTTTTTTTTACTAATCTGCTACAAGAAAAACATGACTAATATCAATTAGGAAAACGAACGGATTAGTTAACATGGCATCAGATGAGTTCTTTAATAATTCACCCAAATCAGAGCGCGAATATCTATCAAAGCAAATGAATGAAGCGCGACCTGTATTTAATGTTTTTGTTAAAGAAACCCCAAGCGACATAACATCTGGTTCTTGGGATTTAGTATCTTACAGTTATCAACTTGGTTTTGAGGCCATGTGGGATGCTGCGCGTTTAAATCCATCAGGGCTTTTAACCAGACCCCTACTCATGCTGTGGAGACAAAGCATTGAGCTTGCGTTAAAATCCGCGATCATTGCTGTAGCTGGAACGAACTGTCCTGCACTGAAACACGGACATAAACTCCCTAAACTTTTTTCAGGCTATGTTGAAGCGTTGAATGCAAAAGCTATTATCGTTGAAGATGAATTAGGCTCTGTTGCAAAAAATATAGTTGTCAAGGAAAGCCCCTCGTTCTCTGCTGTCAAGCGGTCTGACCTTGTAGATTCTGGGCGAGC
>NZ_ANNO01000356.1:0-1176 GCF_000409565.1 Pseudochrobactrum sp. AO18b | reverse complement strand
GGGGGCGGCTCAATTGTTAAAAACAGGCCGCTTTGCCCACCGCTCATCATAAACGAGCGGTAAATATCCACATTCTGAGCAGCAAAAACGCGGTTAGCAAAAGATTGATGTACTGTCCCGCGTGTTTAACGCGGATTTAATGTCCACAGCCTCAGCCTTAATAACTGGTTGCTGCCGGATTGTGGTTTTCAGACAATCTTCAGGTTTGAGGGCTTTGGAGGCGGTAAAATGCTGTTGGCGAAGCAGAACGGGCGCTTATTGTTTAGCTCTTGTTAAAAATCATGAATATTCGCTGATTTTCATGGTTTAAATGCTGTTTACCGGTCTTTCCGAAGTCTTACTTCTGCTTAGCCGATAGTTGGAATCTGTAAACCATTCCCGCAAAGACAGAAGCATTAACCCTGTCATTTAAGCAGATTGGTGACTTTGCCGCGCTATTCTTGTGTCCAACGAAGCCAAAAAGGCTCGCAAATATAACAGGACCGAAAATAAAAATAACAGCGGTTCTCAGAAGCAACAGGGCGCGAAAACAATGAACCAGATGCTGGAAAAACAGGACAAACCAGTTTGGGCGAGCAGGGAGATCCGTCTCGATCCTTTCCAGTTCCCGCAGAGCGTATCTTACGCTTCAACGGGCGAGCAGGAAGATGTGACTTTCACGATCAATGAGCGTGGCGCAGTGCTGCGACGCGTATTGCCTTCCAGCGGTTTGCCAATGTCTGTGGCATTGCCTGCCCATGTGTTTCTTGGCGTGACTGCCCGTGCAGTTGAAGATGAACAGGGTCTGATTACTGTGACATTGGAACTGATGCACGAAGACCCGCAAATGTCTGTGCCGCTGCTGGTAGCGCATGATCTGGATGATGTTGCCGCCGACTGGCATGCATGGGCGAATGCTTACAAGCTGCCGATGCTTCTGGTTGAGGCCGATGGTGTTGCCCGTCCGCTTTATGACAGCATTGGCGGTGTTACAGCTTCAGCGAGCACAGAGCGTCGTCAGGGACAGGAACCGCGTCGTCGCCGTCCGCGTTTTCTGGCACGCCGCAAAACCGGTTCGCTGGGCGTGAGTTTGAAGATTTCTGGCCGCGAAATTATTTCGCGAGTTTAAAAAACTGAGATCATCTCGCGAGTGTAAAAAGTTGAGATCATCTCGCGAGTTTAAAAGACAGGAAATTA
>NZ_ANNO01000355.1:0-2556 GCF_000409565.1 Pseudochrobactrum sp. AO18b | reverse complement strand
GCGAGAGAGAACCGCGCCGACAGCCTGTGCAGTCTCGGCAGATTTCAGGCGATCAGCAAAAATCTGCGCCTCGCGGTCGATCCGGTCTGTGAGCGGTTCGGCGGCACTGCGCAGCAAATCACGGGTCAGTTGCAGAGCCGCAGGCGGGCGTGCGGCAAGCTTTTGAGCGGTTTTCAGCACTTCCGATTCCAGTTCATCTTCCGGCACAACGCGCCAGACAATACCAGCTTGCAGTGCCTGTTCCGCAGTCATGGCTTCTCCCATTGCCAGCAGAGCAAAGGCACGCTGATAACCCATGATTTTAGGAGCAAGCAGGCTTGAACCGGCTTCCGGCACCAGCCCGAGATCAACAAATGGCGTGTGAAACACGGAGCGCGGCGTGGCAAAGGTCAGGTCGCAATGCAGGTTCAGCGTGGTGCCGACGCCGATTGCCAGTCCGTCAACGCCGGAGATCAGCGGTTTGCGTGTCAGTGCAAGCGTGTGCAGAAAGTCGATAATCTCCTCACCGAGACTGCCTTGCGACAGGGCTGCATGCATAAAGTCCTGCATGTCATTACCGGCGGAGAAGGCACCGGGCTGACCTAGAATAACGCTGACACGGATAGTGTCGTCGGTATCAGCTTGTTGCAGCGCCTCGGCAATACCGTGATACATATCACGGGTGATGGCGTTTTTCTTTTCCGGCCGGTTGAGGCGGATAATCTGCACAGCATCCTGACGTTCAATCTGAAGAAATTCGCTCATCATCAAATATCCTGCAAAATTGTTGCGGCATTGCTCAGGCTGGCTGCGCCATTAAACACGACCTGTTTAAGTGCGGCAGTTTCCTGAAGCGTGTTTTCGGCAAAGAATGCGGCAAGGGCAGCAGCACGGCTGTCCTGCAATCCGGCTTTGGAGAGATAAAGCGCGCCGACAGTCAGCGAGAGCAGGCGCTGATAGGGGGTAGCACCGCAAAGCGCTGTCTGACTATCGCCTTTAACAATGCAATCCTGCAGGAAGCGGGTGGCTTCTTCTGTAGCATCCAGCGCGGATTCAAGCTGAGGAGCGATTGCGGAGAGCTTGCCGGAGGTTTTGGCCTGTCCGGCAATGTCGCGTAATTCCTGCAGGAAACCATGAATATGGCCACCATTTTCCAGCGGTAATTTGCGCATCACCAGATCCATGGCCTGAATACCATTGGTGCCTTCATAAATCGGCAGGATACGTGCATCACGCAGCAACTGCGCGGCGCCGGTTTCTTCAATATAGCCCATGCCGCCATGCACCTGAATGCCGAGAGATGCCACATCCACGCCGCTATCGGTGGAGAAAGCCTTGGCAAGCGGGGTCAGCAGGCTGGCACGGTTTGCCCAAAAATCCGCTTTGGTGCTGTCGGCTTTGGCCATATCCAGCGCCTGTGCGCAGGAGTAGCAAATCGCACGGGAAGCCTGTGTCAGCCCCTTCATGGTCAGCAACATGCGTTGGACATCCGGATGCTCGATGATCGGACTCATTTCTGCGCCCTTTGGTGCATTCAGGGAACGTCCCTGACGGCGCTCCGCCGCATAGGCACGGGCTTTCTGATAGGCAGCTTCGGCAATCGCAACACCCTGAATGCCGACCAGCAAACGGGCATTGTTCATCATGGTGAACATATAGACGAGGCCTTTATGTTCCTCGCCGATCAGATAGCCGACAGCGCCTTTGTCACCTGTATCACCAAAACCGTCACCATAAATCATGGTGCAGGTCGGTGAGGCGTGAAGGCCGAGCTTTTCTTCCAGTCCGGCGCAGAACACATCATTGCGTGCGCCAAGCGAGCCGTCTTCATTGACCAAATATTTCGGCACCAGAAACAATGAAATCCCTTTGGTACCTGCCGGTGCATCGGGCAGGCGTGCCAGCACCAGATGCACAATATTATCGGTCAGATCATGCTCACCATAGGTGATAAAGATTTTTTGCCCGAAAATCCGGTATGTCCCGTTATCAGCCCGTTCAGCACGGCAACGCAAAGCACCGAGATCGGAACCAGCCTGCGGTTCGGTGAGGTTCATGGTGCCTGACCATTCACCGGAAATCAGTTTTTCCAGATAGGTGTTTTTCAGTTCATCACTGGCATGATGTTCCAGTGCTTCAACTGCACCCATCGTCAGGGTTGAGGCAATAGCAAAACCAAGGGAGCCGGAGTTCCACATTTCCGCAACGGCAACCGAGAGCAAAGTCGGCAGGCCTTGGCCGCCATAGGCAGGATCGCCGGTCAGGGCGTTCCAGCCGCCATCCGTCCAGTCTTTGTAAAGTTCTTTCCAGCCTTCTGCCGTGGTGACCTGCGCATCTTTCAGTGTTGCGCCCTGATGATCGCCTTTGGTGCGTAGCGGAGTGATGCGCGTCTCGCTGAACTTTGCTGCTTCCTGCAAAATGGCTTCGACAATATCCGGTGATAATTCTGAAAACAGTTCGGTTTTCAAAAGCTCCGGCAGGTCTGCAACCTGATTGAGTGTCTGGCTGATTTCAGCAAGTGGCGCGCGATACATCTGCTTCCTCCGTTTGGCGCATTCCGTTGAAAGAATGCAGCCG
>NZ_ANNO01000354.1:0-2489 GCF_000409565.1 Pseudochrobactrum sp. AO18b | reverse complement strand
CAAAAAAAAAAAAAAAAAAAAAAACCCCGCCGGAGAGGCGGGTTTTAAAAGCATGATCCCAAAAACTGTGAACCGGTTTTTGGATGAGATTATGCTCAAATAAAGAGTTCAAACGGGATGATAATTTAATTTAACATCATTCCGTTTGTAAAAGCGATTATCGGGCCGATTTTTCCCGCTCAACGGCGCGCCAACCAATATCCGAACGACAAAAGCCACCAACCCAGTCGATTTTAGACACAGCCTGATAGGCTTTCGCCTGAGCCTCGGAGACTGTCTTTCCGGTGGCCGTTACATTGAGAACGCGACCGCCATTAGCCAGCAGCTCGCCATCTTTATGCACAGTGCCCGCATGGAACACTTTTACATCCGGCAGCGCATCAGCCTCTTCAACGCCTTTGATGACTGTGCCTTTACGCGGGGATGCCGGATAGCCTTCCGCTGCCATCACCACGGTGAGGGCGGCATCATCGCTCCAGCGGATTGAAACCTGATCCAGCATTTTATTGACCGCTGCCAGCATGATCACCAGCAGGTCGTCTTTGAGGCGGGTCATCAGCACCTGACATTCAGGGTCGCCGAAGCGGGTATTATATTCGATCAGTTTCGGGCCGTCTTTGCCGATCATCAGACCGGCAAACAACACGCCGCTGAAAGGTGCGCCGATCTCGGCCATGCCGCGCATTGTCGGCTCAATCAGCTCCTTCATCACACGTTCCGTCATGGCTTCATCCATGATTGGCGCAGGGGAATAAGCACCCATGCCGCCGGTATTGGCACCGGTATCGCCGTCACCGACGCGCTTATGATCCTGTGCGCTGCCGAAAGGCAAGGCTGTGGTACCGTCGCAAATGCAGAAGAAGCTGGCTTCTTCGCCGTCAAGAAACTCCTCAACCACAACTTCTGCACCGGCATCACCAAAGTGGCCTTCAAAACAGGCATCCACGGCATCCAGTGCTTCTTCCAAAGTCATGGCAACGACCACGCCCTTACCGGCGGCAAGGCCATCGGCTTTAACGACAATCGGCGCACCTTGTTCGCGGATATAGGCCTTGGCCTTTGGCGCATTGTTGAAGCGGCCATAGCTGCCGGTCGGAATATCAAAACGGGCGCAGAGATCTTTGGTGAAACCTTTTGAGCCTTCCAGCTGAGCTGCGGCCTGCGAAGGGCCGAATACTTTAATGCCTGCAGCGATCAGCGGATCGGTAATACCGGCAACCAGTGGTGCTTCAGGCCCAACTACGACCAGATCAATCTCAAAGCTGTGGCAGAAGGCAATCACAGCGTCATGATCGTCAATATCCAGATCAATCAACGTGGCACATTCAGCAATGCCCGGATTGCCCGGTGTGCAATAGAGAGTGCCGAGCAGCGGAGATGCTGCCAGTTTCCAGCTGAGCGCGTGTTCACGGCCACCGGAGCCGATCAGCAGAACTTTAAGAGCGTCTGAGGGGGAGGTGGTCACAGGCATTTCTCCATATGTGCTTGAGGCTTGCTCCTCCTTTACGAAATCGGTAGAGAATTTAAAAGCATTTATGAGAATGCAACTGCGAAAGGTTTGCATAACATGGTTCAGATTCAGGCACGCGGGCAAACGGGCAAGGTTATGGACGCGCCGTCCGGCCATTGGGTCTACCGGTTATTGCCGCCAAGCCTGTGGCCTTATGCGCAGCTTGCCCGCTGGGATCGCCCGATTGGCTGGCAGTTGCTGCTCTGGCCATGCCTGTGGTCTGCAGCTCTGGTGACGAGTGCCGGTGCCAAACCCGGAGACGATATCTGGACTGTGCTGCCTTCGCTTTGGCATATGGTGCTGTTTCTGATCGGCGCAATTGCCATGCGTGGTGCCGGTTGCACACTCAATGATCTGGCGGATCAGGATATTGACGATAAGGTTGCGCGCACGCGTTCCCGCCCGCTGCCGTCCGGTCAGGTCAGCCGCAAACAGGCTTGGATATTTTTAGGCCTGCAATGTCTGGCCGGTCTTGCTGTGGTGCTGCAATTCAACTGGTTCACCGTTGCTTTGAGTTTTGCATCGTTGGTGATTGTTGCAGCCTATCCGTTTATGAAACGCATTACTGACTGGCCGCAGCTGGTGCTGGGTATGGCTTTTTCATGGGGTGCATTGGTGGCATGGTCGGCGCAAACCGGTTCTCTGTCTCTTTCGCCTGTGCTGCTTTATATCGGCGCGATCCTGTGGACGATCGGCTATGACACGATTTATGCCCATCAGGATAAGGAAGATGATGCACTGGTGGGCGTGCGCTCGACTGCCCGTTTGTTCGGCGATAAAACCAAGCTGGCGCTGATGCTGCTTTATGGCGGTGCGCTGATGTGCTTTGCCGGTGCGTTTGCCGTGGCAGAAGTGCCGATGCCTGCACTGGCCGGTCTGCTTGCCGCCGGTGTGCATCTCTACCGCCAGATCGTTGTGCTGGATATTGATAATCCTGAACAATGCCTGCGCCTGTTCCGTTCCAATAATATTGTCGGCT
>NZ_ANNO01000353.1:0-3191 GCF_000409565.1 Pseudochrobactrum sp. AO18b | reverse complement strand
GCTCTGAAAAAGAGCGGCTTTTTTATTTACGGATAGAATTTCTGTGTTGTCCAATCGCCTTCCGGTGCATCGCGTTTGAAGATCAAACGGTCATGCAGGCGGAACGGACGGTCATGCCAGAATTCGATATAGGTTGGTTTGATGCGGAAGCCCGACCAGTATTCAGGGCGCGGAATTTCACCGATGGCATAGCGCGCAGTATATTCGGCAACCGCTTTTTCCAGTGCAAAACGGCTTTCCAGCGGGCGGGATTGTTTGGAGGCCCATGCGCCGATACGGCTGCCGCGCGGGCGCGACTTGTAATAGGCGTCAGCTTCCTCTGCCGTTACCTGTTCGACAGGGCCGCGCACACGGATCTGACGGCGCAGGGATTTCCAGTGGAAGCACATGGCTGCTTTGCCGGCTGACAGGATTTCGCAACCCTTCTGGCTCTCGTAATTTGTATAGAATACAAAGCCATGCTCATCGAAATCTTTCAGCAGCACCATGCGCACATTCGGCATGCCGCTTTCGTCTACGGTTGCCACTGCAACAGCATTCGGATCATTCGGCTCGGATTTTGTTGCATCCTCTAACCATTCTGCAAACAGACGAAAAGGCTCGGTTGCAGTTGTAAAATCATTCGCTGATGTTGTCATATCGGTATGTTCACTTGCTTGGTAATCGGAAGGCTTCAGCGGTGCTTAACCCGTGCTTCCATCATCATGACCAGCATAAGTTGCATGACCGGCTGTGCTTGTGAAGACCCGCAAGTTTATTATTGTACAAAAAACCGGCTGAGATATCGGATGAAGGCCATGTTGCGTCTTTAGTCTGCGGATCGGAAATAGCCGCGAAAACAACAAGAAATAATCACAAAACGCGAATAAACGGGCGCATATGCGGAATGCTGTGAAAACATGTTTCAGAAGCCTTTGACGGCTGCTATCGATTTGTTTACCTTCTGCACAAACCGCTTGTTAACGCAGACCGGCACATAATAAACGCCTGTTTTCAATTAACACCGGAATGTCTTTACGGATATTCTGTTCTTCAGCCTGTCAGGACGATCATTTGCCAGTCACTACAATGACTTCAGAATTACGGAAAAGCGGTTTTTTGCAGTTGATGCGGGGGGCATCCTGCCGTTTTCTCATGGTCGCCTGTACTGTTTCTGTCCTGTCCGGCTGCGCAATGTCCGGTTTTGATCTCGAAAAAGCGATGCCGGATAAAAACAGTATTACCGGCTCTGTCGCAAAACAGCCAGCTGTGACAGCAGAGGTCAATGACAGCAGTAAAGTATCGGATCAGAATACAATCCGGAATGTGGTCTCCGCTCTGAATTTCACGCAATGGGGCAAAACACCGATCCCGTGGGCTAATCCGGATACCGGCAGTCAGGGGACAATCACGACTGTCGCCGAGAAAAAGACGGATGCCGGACTGTGCCGCGAATTTGAAACCTCGCGCGAAGCCTTTGACGGTGCTGCACTTTATCGCGGACAGGCCTGTATGGCGCAAGGTGGTGCCTGGGCTTTGACTTCTTTCGCTCCGATTTAATAATTATACGGAAATTGAACGCCAGATTTTGCAGATGAACGGCTATATTTGCCGTTTAACATCTGGAAAACAGCCGTATTGATACGCATATTGCTGTATAAAAGCATGCAGGAACCATGCCGCGAAACACTGTCGCTGTCTTTACAAGCTGATCGGGTGTTTAATCCGCGCGGTAAAATGGTGCCGTATGCGCTAAAGCGTGTTGTGTGAAGTTTGATCTACTGCGCTCGCTTTATCTTTTTGATTTGACGCATGTCTTTGTCCCAAAACCGGTACCCGCTTTGGGGAGACATGCGCTAAGCTCTTATCAGATGACAGGTGATTCTGTTTAGCAATCACCGCAGCCATGAAGGAATATTATGCGCGATCCCTATAGCGTATTGGGCGTCGCTAAAACGGCGAAGCCTGAAGAAGTAAAATCTGCTTTTCGTAAACTGGCCAAGAAATATCATCCGGACCAGAATCAGGATGATCCGAAGGCGCAGGAGAAATTTGCCGAAATTAATCAGGCCTATGAAATTATTGGCGACAAAGACAAGCGCGGTCAGTTTGACCGTGGCGAGATTGATGCCGAAGGAAAACCGGCAGGTTTTGCCGGCCATGGTTTTGGTGGCCAAGGTGGTGGTTTTCAGGGCGATCCGTTCGCCGGTTTCCGTCGTGGTGGTGCTGGCGGGCAAGGTGGCTTCCAGCAGGGTGGTTTTGACGGCGCAGAGGACATTCTGAGCAGCATTTTCGGTGGTGGCTTTGGTGGTGGCGGAAGCCGTACACGCAGTCGCGCACCGTCAAAAGCGCCGGATTTGAAAGCCTCGATCTCTGTTTCTCTGGAACAGGCGGCAGGAGCCGAGAAGGTTGAGGCGGTTTTCCCGAACGGCAAGAAATTGTCGATCAAACTGCCGAAATATGTTGAGGACGGCCAGACGATCCGCCTGAAAGGTCAGGGAGAAACCATTCCCGGTGCTGTTGACGGCGATGCATTGGTAACAATCAATTTCAAAAAACACCCGCGTTTCCGTCAGGACGGGCGTGATTTGCATCTTGATTTGCCGGTGCAACTCAGTGATGCGGTGCTTGGTGCCCGTGCGGAAGTGGAAACTTTGAGCGGACGTGTGGCTGTGCGTATTCCTGCCTGGTCAAGCTCGGATAAGATTTTGCGCCTGAAGGGCAAAGGATTGCCTAATAAAACGGGAGATGCTGCGGATTTATTCGTGCATATCCGGATTATGTTGCCTGAAAATGGTGATGAAGAGCTCGAATCGCTATTGCGTTCACGGGCAGGATAAAGTGATTCACGGGTGGATTCGCGCCCGTGAATACTGCTTTATATTGCTGACGGGAACCGTTACATATTAGAAACAACAAGCTGATATTTGCACTTAAATACCTGCTTTCAAGGGGAAGGGGGACAAAATTTACTGTCCTTGCTTGAAGCCAATGCTGTGCTGTGCGATAGGCAGCTATTCAGATTATATTTTTTTATGAGGTATGGTGAATGACCACCAAATCCGGTTTGTTGCAAGGAAAACGCGGGCTGATCTTGGGTCTGGCCAATAATCGCTCAATCGCCTGGGGTATTGCCAAGGCTGCACGGGATGCCGGTGCGGAGATCGCTTTAACTTATCAGGGCGATGCGATGAAGAAGCGCGTCGAGCCGC
>NZ_ANNO01000352.1:0-1225 GCF_000409565.1 Pseudochrobactrum sp. AO18b | reverse complement strand
AAGCATCCGGACATGATGTTTATGCGGTCGGAAAAATCAGTGATATTTTTGCCGGGTCAGGCGTGACGCAATTGCGCAAAGCGCATGGCAATCAGGCCTTAGTTGATGCCACGCTGGAGGCAATGAATGAGGCCGGTGATGGTGACCTGATTTTCACCAATCTGGTGGATTTCGATATGCTTTACGGTCACAGGCGCGACATTGCCGGTTATGCCGCCGCACTTGAAGCCTTCGATAAGCGCCTGCCGGAAATTCTCGGCAAAATGCGCGAGGGGGATGTGCTAATTCTGACCGCAGATCATGGTTGTGATCCGGGCTGGCAGGGAAGTGACCATACCCGTGAATGTGTGCCTGTATTGATCGCCGGTGCGGAGAGCGGCACAATCGGTATGCGCAACAGTTTTGCGGATATTGGTAAATCTGTAGCCGCCTATCTGGGGTTGAAAAATGATCTTGCCGGTGAAGATTTTCTGATGGCTCATACCGGCTATCGGCAGTCAGAACGCAGCGGAGAGAGTGATGCCTGAATTACCGGAGGTGGAAACGGTCCGTCGCGGTTTGCAACCGGTTATGGAAGGCGCAACTGTTGAAGGGCTGGTTTTAAACCGTCCTGACCTGCGTTTTCCTTTTCCTGAAAAGCTGAGTGAGCGTCTGCAGGGGCAAAAAATTATCTCGCTGGGGCGGCGTGCCAAATATCTGCTGATCGAATTTGAAGACGGTGCCAGTCTGATCAGTCATCTGGGTATGTCCGGCTCGTACAGGGTTGAACCTGATTTGCGTTCTTCATCCGGACATCGCTTGGCAGATGATTTTCATTATCCGCGCGCCAAGAATACGACCCATGACCATGTGGTTTTTCACTTGCAGATAGAGAATTACGGGCAGCGTCAGGTGATCTATAATGATCCGCGTCGTTTCGGGTTTTTGCTGTTATGCGGTGCCGGAGAGCTGGAAACGCATCCGTCCCTGAAAAATCTTGGCATTGAGCCGACAGGCAACAGCCTGTCAGGCGCGGTGCTTGCAGACTTATTCCGTAACAAGAAAATCACTTTAAAAGCGGCACTGCTGGATCAGCGGTTGATTGCCGGTCTTGGCAATATTTATGTCTGCGAAGCTTTGTGGCGCTCCGGCCTTTCACCTTTGCGTGCTGCCGGAGATGTCGCGCAGGATCCGCAACTGGCAGAATCGCTGGCGACTTCTGTCCGCGAGGTGATTGCCGAAGCCA
>NZ_ANNO01000351.1:0-1400 GCF_000409565.1 Pseudochrobactrum sp. AO18b | reverse complement strand
GGCCCGCGAGGATGAGCCATGCCGGCGTTGTGGCGCAACGATACAGCGCATTGTGCAGAACGGACGCTCAACTTTCTTTTGCGCTGCCTGCAGCGCCTGATCTCTTTTCCGTTCATAAATAATCACTGCCTTGGGGGAGTATCTTGATGGCCTATGAAACGATTCTTGCAGAAACACGCGGCAAAACCGGTCTGATCCGGCTCAACCGTCCGCAGGCGCTGAATGCGCTGAACACACAGCTGATTACCGAACTGACAGATGCGCTGCAGGCATTCGACCGGGATGATGCGATCGGTGCGATTGTCCTGACCGGTTCCGAGAAGGCTTTTGCTGCCGGCGCCGATATTAAGGAAATGCAGAATCTCAGTTTTGCCGATGCTTACGGGCAGGATTTTCTCAGCGACTGGGAAGGGATCAATGCCATTCGTAAGCCGGTAATTGCTGCGGTCAGCGGCTATACGCTGGGCGGCGGCTGCGAACTGGCGATGATGTGTGATTTCATCATTGCTGCGGATAATGCCAAGTTCGGTCAGCCGGAAATTACGCTTGGAATCATTCCGGGCATGGGTGGCACCCAGCGTCTGACGCGTTTTGTCGGTAAAGCCAAAGCTATGGATATGGTGCTGACCGGCCGGATGATGGATGCGGTTGAGGCTGAGCGTTGCGGACTGGTGTCGCGTGTAGTAGCGCCGGAAGTGCTGCTGGATGAAGCGCTGAAAGCGGCAGAGCGGATTGCTGCGTTCTCGCGGCTCTCAGTGATGATGGCAAAAGAATCGGTCAATCGTGCTTTTGAGACGACATTGCAGGAAGGGCTGAAATATGAGCGCCGTTCCTTCCATGCGCTTTTCGCTACAGAAGACCAGAAAGAAGGCATGTCGGCATTTGTCGATAAGCGCAGCCCGTCTTTCTCCAACCGCTGAGTCGTCTTATAGGGGCGCTCCGGCCGTAAAACCGCAGCGCCACTTGTCAGAAAACGTTCTGGAAACCATCTTTTACGGGTTTCAGCCCTTTGTGGAGAGAGAATCCAGATTGACGGCGCGGACAAGCTGATCTATAAGCGCGCAACAGTGAGACGGCTTTCGGGCTGTCCGGATAGATTTTTGCCCGGTGGCCTGCCCCTTCGATATGAATATCGATGCTGAAAAGCCCGCTGGAAAGCTGACAGAAAAAGAGAGGCATTTATGGCCAATACACCTTCGGCCAAGAAAGCGGTTCGTAAAATCGAAGCCCGCACCGAGGTCAACAAATCCCGTCGTTCCCGCGTGCGCACTTTCGTACGTAAGTTCGAAGATGCTGTAGCACTCGGTGATAAAGCTGCTGCACAGGCTGCTTTCAAGATTGCTGAGCCTGAACTGATGCGCGCCGCTTCTAAAGGCGTTGTTCATAAGAACACTGCTTCG
>NZ_ANNO01000350.1:0-19866 GCF_000409565.1 Pseudochrobactrum sp. AO18b | reverse complement strand
GGTGGGGGTTTTTTTTTGTGTCTGAATTTTATGTTTCTCCTGAATATTCAGAAGATCAGAATCGGGAGCAATATTAGAAGGAATCTCTAAAATATTGGGAGAATCTCTTTTTCTATATTTTTATATTTGCAATAAATTTTAAGCGCAGAACCCGTCTTTATACACAGTTCTGAACTGAGTCTGGGGATTGCCTCGGAGGAGCCTGAGTCAAGTGAATTATTATTATTTTTTTTCGCTCCGGAGATTCCGGAAGGGTTAATAATTGCTCCGATAAAAAGATGTTGAATCCAAAGGTCTTATTAATTTCAGACCCTGTATCAGAATAGTTATGCGTACCGAAAGACAGATCAAATGATTAAAAAACTCTTAACGGCGGTCTTGCCCTAAGGCCAAAGATTTCGCTAATGTTAGCCGATCAGTGCTCTGGACCATTGGCCTAAAGGCTCTCGGCGTCCGGTTATAATTTCATGGCGTGCAAAGTGATCTGACGCAGAATTTCCCGTTCTGCGAAAGAGTATCTGTGTGTCTGCGAATGATCGGCACTGCGGGGGGAAATATCCTGAATGAGGATCCGACCTGCGGTTGCCGGAAAGAGTAAGGCCGTTCTGAAATGATGAGTAATGACATCATTTACCGGTCATTAACCCTAAAAAAGCTTTGCGCAGCTGCAGATGGAAACAGAGGTTGTTGAATGGTTCAATACGGGCAATCAGCATGGAGTGACCGGAATATGAGTCGTTCCTTACGGGATACTCACCGGACAATCGGTAAAAGAGCCGGCGGAAAAAGAGCCGACGGAAAAAGGACCGGAGAAAGACACGCTGCAAAAGACCGGCAAGACTGAAGCGAACAGAATTTTATAACGAACAAAAAAATCAGAGCGGAAGCTGAGGGACAGTCCCGGCCAAACCGCTGAGTAACGAGCATCTGAACAGGATGCATCCGGTATGATGGAATGATCTGCCGCAACCAAAAAACTGAACACTATTGTGAGGCGAAAATGATTGCAAAGAATGAGGCTAAACTGGACGTGATGAGCGAAGCCGGTCAGCCAGTCCCGCCGATCAATCGCAGCCTGCAGGGTCAGTTTGATGCGGCGCCGGATTTTATGAGTGAGAAAGAGAATATGACTTTGACAACCGCTTCTCCGGATGAGGCCTTTGAACGACTGCTGAGCAAGCTGAAAGCACGCGTCGGCAGTGAAATATTCTCTTCGTGGTTTGGTCGTCTGAAGCTGGATGAAGTCTCCAAGAGTGTTGTACGTTTTTCGGTACCAACCGCATTTTTGCGCTCATGGATCAACAACCATTATGCCGAAATGCTGACCATGCTCTGGCAGGAAGAAAATCCGCAGATTCTGAAAGTTGAAGTTGTGGTGCGCGGCATGAGCCGTACCGCCCGTCCTGTGGCACCTGTAGCTGATATCGTGGCGGAAATTCCGCAGCTTGCTGCGCCGCAGCGCGAAAAGCCGGTCTTCCCGGTTGGCCAGAGCTTCTCGGCTGAAAAACGCGCCAGTCAGGCAGAAGTGGCCGCTCAGAGCGCCGCTGCCGGTGCCGTACTCGGTTCTCCGCTCGATCCGCGCTATACTTTCGACAGCTTTGTTGACGGTGCTTCCAACCGTGTGGCACTTGCTGCTGCCCGCACCATTGCCGAAGCCGGTTCCAGCGCCGTACGCTTCAACCCGCTTTTCATCCACGCTTCCGTTGGTCTTGGTAAAACCCATCTTTTGCAGGCTATTGCCGCCAGTGCTTTGCAGCGTCAGGATAAGCCGCGCGTTGTCTATCTGACCGCTGAATATTTCATGTGGCGCTTTGCAACGGCAATCCGTGACAATAATGCGCTGTCTTTCAAAGAACAGCTGCGCGATATCGATCTTCTGATTATTGATGATATGCAGTTCCTGCAGGGTAAATCCATCCAGCACGAATTCTGCCATCTGATCAACACGCTGCTCGACAGCGCCAAACAGGTTGTTGTGGCCGCAGACCGCGCCCCTTCCGAGCTGGAATCGCTGGATGTGCGCGTGCGCTCCCGTCTGCAGGGTGGTGTAGCTTTGGAAATGGCCGCACCGGATTATGAAATGCGCGTGGAAATGCTGAAGCGTCGTCTGAGCGCTGCGCAGGCAGAAGAACGCAATATTGATATTGCTGACGATATTCTGGCCCATGTGGCACGCACTGTGACCGGTTCCGGTCGTGAACTGGAAGGCGCGTTCAACCAGCTGTTGTTCCGCCAGTCCTTTGAACCGAACCTGTCGATCGACCGCGTTGATGAGCTGCTGGGTCATCTGACCCGCGCCGGTGAGCCAAAGCGCATCCGTATTGAGGAAATCCAGCGTATTGTTGCCCGTCATTACAATGTGTCGAAGCAGGATCTGCTGTCCAACCGCCGTACCCGCACCATCGTGAAGCCGCGTCAGGTTGCGATGTATCTGGCGAAAATGCTGACTCCGCGCTCATTGCCGGAAATCGGCCGTCGTTTTGGCGGACGCGATCACACTACAGTTCTGCATGCTGTCCGCAAGATCGAAGATCTGGTCGGTGCTGATCTTAAACTGGCGCAGGAGCTGGAACTGCTGAAGCGCCTGATCAACGAACAATCCGCATAAGCTGTCACAGATACCGATGATTCTGTATCGCGGCTCTGGTCGCGATACAGTTCATAGGCGGAATATCGGGGCAAAGAGCGGGTTCATCAGTCATTATGCAGAAGAAATCGCTGCTGTGCTGTTCTGCGGACTTGCAAAGACCCCTGAAATTCTGGCAGTTTAGCCGTCCAAGAGGCGCCTGTCGCGCCGTGATCTCCGGTACAGCTCTGTTTGTTGCCGGACAGATGTTAGCGAGTTCTGTACATCATGCGCGTAACTATTGAACGTTCAAATCTTCTGAAATCTCTCAACCATGTGCATCGCGTGGTTGAACGCCGGAATACGATTCCGATTCTCTCCAATGTGCTGTTGCAGGGAGAAGACGGCGTGCTGAAGCTCAAGGCTACTGACCTTGATCTGGAAGTAACCGAATCGACCGAAGCGGCAATTGATACGGCAGGAGCCACAACAGTTCCGGCGCATCTGCTTTATGACATCGTGCGCAAGCTGCCGGACGGTGCTGAAGTGATGCTGGCCAATAATGAAGACGGCACAGCCATGTCGGTCGTATCCGGCCGCTCGTCCTTTCGTCTGCAGTGCCTGCCACAGTCTGATTTTCCTGAACTGACAGCGGGTAGTTTCACCCATACATTCCGTATGGATGCGAGCGCGCTGAAACGCCTGATCGACCGCACCAATTTTGCGATCTCGACGGAAGAAACCCGCTATTACCTCAATGGTATTCACCTCTATGCCGGTGAAGATGACGGCCGTTTGGAACTGCGTGCAGTGGCGACCGATGGTCACCGTCTGGCACGCGCAGCGATGGAAGCGCCAAGCGGTGCTGAAGGCATGCCTGCGATCATCATTCCGCGCAAAACCGTTGCGGAATTGCAGAAGCTGGTTGATGCACCGGATATGCAGGTGACGATTGAAGTGTCGGATGTGAAAATCCGTTTCACAGTCGGCACCGTTGTTCTGACCTCGAAACTGATCGACGGCACATTCCCTGAATATAAGCGCGTGATTCCGGCCGGTAATGACCGCAAGCTGGTGATTGACCGCCAGAGCTTTGCCGCTTCTGTTGACCGCGTGTCGACCATTTCCAATGAGAAAGGCCGTGCGGTTAAGCTCAGCATTTCCGATGGTCTTCTGACGCTGACCGTGAACAATCCTGATTCCGGTTCCGCAACCGATGAAGTACCGGCAGGTTATGACAGTGAACCGATGGAAATCGGCTTCAACTCGAAATATCTGCTCGATATCACATCGCAGCTTTCCGGTAAGGAAGCCGTATTCATGCTGGCTGATGCCGGTTCACCAATGCTGGTGCGTGATGAGGGTGATGAACATCTGATCTATGTTCTGATGCCGATGCGTGTATAAGTGCACGGGTGAGCACGAATATAAACATTGATGCACAAATTTCAGGTCGCAGCGAACGGGTGAGTTTCCGTCGTCTGCGGCTTGCGCATTTTCGCAATTATGAGAGCCTGTCGCTGCCGCTGAGCGGTGGCCATGTGGTGCTGACCGGCGAGAATGGTGCAGGTAAAACCAATCTTCTGGAAGCGGTTTCCTTTTTGTCGCCGGGTCGCGGCATGCGTCGTGCTGCCTATGCTGATGTCAGCCGCAGCGGAGCGCCTGATGGTTTTGCCATTCATGCGTTGCTGGAATCGGCAAGCTATGGCGAGGCTGAAATCGGCACCGGTTTAGCTGGTACCAATGGCGAGGCAGGGCGCAAGGTGCGGATTAATGGCGCGCCAGCCAGTGCCGATCAGTTGCTCGATTATTCCCGTATTATCTGGCTCATTCCGGCAATGGACGGGCTGTTTACCGGCTCGGCCGGTGACCGCCGTCGTTTTCTTGACCGTATGGTGCTGGCGATTGATGTCAGCCACGGCAAGCGTGTGCTGGATTATGAAAAGGCGATGCGTAGCCGCAACCGGCTGATTTCGGATTATAACAGCGATGCCCAATGGCTGGATGCGATTGAAGCGCAAATGGCTGAGCTTGGTACGGCCATTGCTGCGGCACGTGCCGAGCTGATGAGCCTTATTGCTGCGATGATTGAGCAGACGCCGGATGACAGCCCGTTCCCGAAGGTGGATTGTTTTCTGGAAGGCGAGCTGGAAGGGCGTATCCGTCTTGAGGCGGCGCTGGATCTGGAAGAGAATTTCCGCCACACTTTGCGTGATATGCGTGGCCGCGACCGCGCGGCAGGGCGCACGCTGGACGGGCCGCATCGCACGGATATGGTCGTGCATCACCGGCCTAAAGGCATGCAGGCGGCTCTGTGCTCGACAGGCGAGCAGAAGGCGCTGCTGATCGGTCTGGTGCTTGCCCATGCAAGGCTGACGGCCAATCTTGCCAATATGACGCCGGTGCTGCTGCTGGATGAAATTGCCGCTCATCTCGATGAGGGCAGACGTGCCGCTTTGTTTGATATTATTGACGATCTGGGCGCGCAGGCTTTCATGACCGGCACGGATCGTGCTCTGTTTCGTGACCTTAAAGGTGAGGCGCAGTTTTTCAATGTCAGCGGGGCAAACCTGACAGCTTATGATATTTGAACCGGCAGGGTTTCTGCATTGTCTTTTTGTTTTACGCGTATCTTATCCGAAAACCGCTTCACACTTTTCAGGATACGCTCTAAACTTTATCAATGAGCACACAGTCAGAACCTTTCAGCGGATTAGAAATCGAGCGTTATGCGCGCCATATTATCCTGCCGGAAATCGGCGGGGCAGGGCAGCAGAAGCTTAAAAATGCGCGGGTTCTGGTGATCGGTGCAGGCGGGCTCGGCAGTCCGGCACTGCTTTATCTCGCCGCTGCGGGTGTCGGCCATCTCGGCATTGTCGATGATGATATGGTCACGCTGTCGAATTTGCAGCGTCAGGTGGTACATCACACCGACAGTATCGGCGAGAATAAAACCGACAGTGCCGCGGCTACGATTCACCGTATCAATCCGCATATTGAAATTGCCTGTCATACATTGCGGCTCACACCGGAGAATGTGACGGAGCTGTTTTCGGCCTATGATATTATCGTTGACGGTTCGGATAATTTCAGCACCCGCTATCTGGTGGCGGATCATGCAGCCTTGCTGGAAAAAGCACTGGTCACCGCAGCCATGGGGCGGTTTGACGGCTCGCTGACGGTGCTGAAACCCTATGAGAGTGATTCTGAGGGCAATCCACTGCCGCATTACCGTGATCTGTTTCCTGAACCGCCACCGGAAGGATTGATTCCCTCCTGTGCAGAAGCAGGTGTGATCGGTGCCTTACCGGCGATTCTCGGCTCTCTGCAGGCGATGGAAGTGATTAAACTGATTACCGGAATCGGTGAGCCTCTGCTGGGACGCTTGTTGCTTTATGATTCTCTGTCGGCGCGGTTTGAAACCATGCGCTATAAACGGCGGAAGGCAGCAGACCAATGAGCACGCAGAACCGGTCCTATCAGGTTTTTACAATCACACCTGATTATGACGGGTTCGACGCTCTGTTGCTGCTCATTCAGGATGCCTTTGCCACGATGGACGGTGTGATTGATCCGCCGAGTTCTGCCGGATTGCTGAATGCAGCGATTCTGCGCGGCAAAGCAGGCACAGAAACAGCCTATGGGGTGCTGAGCGACGGACAACTGGCCGGATGCGTGTTTCTGGCGGATAAAGGCGATCATCTTTATTTAGGCAAACTGGCTGTTGCCGCTCCGTTTCGCGGGCTTGGCGTTGCACGTCGTCTGGTCGAACAGGCTGAAAAGCTGGGGCGTGAGCGCGGCATGTCGCATATTGACCTGCAAGTACGTGTCGAACTGACTGACAATCAAAAACTATTCAAAAAAACTGGGCTTTGCAGTCATTGCTGAAACCATGCATCCGGGCTTTACCCGCGTGACATCGCTGACAATGCGTAAAGGTCTGCTTTAATCATATTCGGGAGGAACCTATGGTGCTGGCACTGAGCGCGGAGGAGCGTGCCATTATCAACGGGCGGGATGGTGCAGGCGCTGCAATGGCCATGCGCATTGTTGCCAGAACTGCGGAGCTGATGGGGGCGCCGAGGCTGATCCCCATAGCTACCGCACATATTGACGGTGCGCTCTATCATGGTGACAGCGGTACCTACTTTGCAGAGAAGCTGGTGGAGGGGCAGGCGAAGGTGCGCGTTCGCTCGACGCTTAATGTCGGTTCACTGGATCTGACCGGTTGCTCCGGTAACCGTCTGCCGCCCCATGAGGCGGCAATGGCAAAGCGCATGATGCAGGCCTATATCAAACTTGGTTGTGAACCGTCATGGACCTGCGCACCCTATCAGGCAGGGCACCGGCCGCAAACGGGAACGGATGTGGCATGGGGCGAATCGAATGCCGTGGTGTTTTGCAATTCGGTTCTGGGCGCCCGTACGAATCGCTATGGTGATTATCTCGATATTGCCTGTGCTATTGCCGGTCGTGCGCCGGATTACGGATTACACAGATTAGAGAATCGCCGTGCCACAATTGTAGTAGATCTGAGCGCTCTTGATTCTGCACTCTTAAGTCAGGCGGTTGCATGGCCGGTGCTGGGTAATCTTTACGGGCGGTTGATTGGTGATTCTATTGGTGTGGTGACAGGTGTTGCACCGGAACTGCTGACAGAGGATGATCTGAAAGCCTTTGGCGCGGCGTCTGCCTCATCCGGTGCGGTTGGGTTGTTTCATATTGCAGGGCGCACGCCGGAGGCACCTCATGTCGAAACGGCACTACAAGGCCATGCGCCGCAGGAAATTATCCATGTAACACCACAAATGGTGAGGGAAGCGCGCAAAGCTCTGTCTACTGTTACGGCAGACAGAATCGATGCGGTGGCAATCGGCAGTCCGCATTTATCGCTCGACGAGTTTGATCTTCTTGAAACGGCAATTTCAGACCGGCGTCTCACTGTCCCGCTTTATGCCTGCACGGGGCGGCATGTGCTGCGTGAGCTGGATAAGAATCAGCGCCGGCAGAGACTGGAGCAGGCGGGCGTGATTGTCGTGGCTGATACCTGTGTGGTCGTCACGCCGATTCTACCGGAGAAAGACAATGCGGTGCTGATGACCAATTCCGGAAAATTTGCCCATTATGCTCCGGGCAATACCGGTTATGGTGTTGTCTATGGTTCTTTGCAGGAATGTGTTGAAAGCGCTATCACCGGCCGTGTCCGGTTTACTGAGGAAGCATGGTGATGGAGGCGCTTTTACAAGACAGATTTCAGGCTAAAATACTGGTCGCAGGCGCAGCGGTGGAAGCACCCGCTTTTGCGCTGACAGCGCCGATCAGTTTTTGGGGTGGGGTTGATCCGCAAACCGGTCTGATCGCCAATGTGCGCCATCCGCAATATGGCCAGTCCGTCTCCGGCAAGGTTCTGTGCCTGCCTGCAACTGTCGGGTCTTCATCGGCAGCTGCTGTGCTGCTGGAACTTGTGTACAGTAACCGCGCACCGGCAGCGATTCTCTTGCATGAACCGGATGCGATTCTGTTACTGGGTCTGATTGTTGCGGAAGAAATGGGACTGACCATCCCGCCTGCCTATCAACTGGATCGCGATACATATGCCGGATTAGATCAGCGGCAATTGCATATCAGCGAGCAAGGAACGATCCGCATTCTATAAGAAAAGAGCCGGAATTTCCGGCTCTTTTTATGTTTTTAATATTGTTTCTCGCGGTCAACGAGATTGATCAGCGTGCCGTCGCGCTCATAGTCGCGGATCATGCGGATAATCTCCGGCACCAGAGCATTGGCCGAAGAGCTGGCCGCCGCATGGGGTGTGATCGTGATTTTCGGATTACCCCAGAGCGGGCTGTTTTCAGGCAGCGGCTCGGTTTCAAATACATCAAGCGAGGCCGCAGAAAGCAGGCCGCGTTCAAGCGCTGCCTGAATATCCGCCTCATTCTGCAAACCGCCGCGCCCTGCATTAATCAGGATAGGTGCACCGAGCGGACCGTCCTCTTTCATGCGCCCGAAGACGGACATGGACAGAATACCTTTGGTGTCCGGTGTCAGCGGCAGCAGGCAGACAAGAATATCAACCTGTTTTAGGAATTCGGACAATCCGTCTTTACCGTGATAGGTGGCAACACCTGCAACATCCTGCGGGCGGCGGCTCCAGCCGCTGACATTGAAACCAAGATGTTTCAGCTTGTCGGCAGCATCGCGTCCCAAAACGCCTAAGCCCATAATCCCGACATTGACCTCACTGGCCGCAGGCTGACGGCGATCTTCACGCCAGACTTTTTTGAGTTGCTGGGCGCGATATTGAGGGCCGAGACGATGATGATCCAGCACCTGCCAGACCACATATTCTGTCATACGCATGGTCAGATCAGGCGAAACGGTACGCACGATCGGCAGATCCGGCACCTGATCGTCATGGAACACATGATCCACACCGGCACCGAGCGAGAAGATGACTTTCAGATTGGGCAGATTAGCAAGCGAGCCGCGTTTCTGTTTCCACACCAGTGCATAATCAATGGATGCTTCTTCACCGGCTTTGACCTCGGTAACGATTTCACGCTCCGGCGCAGCTTTGGCAAAGGCTTTGATCCAGATCTCCGGATCCCAGCCGGTCGCTGCAAAATAGATTTTACCCGTGTTTTTTACTGCTGCATTCATTGATTTACCACTCCCTTTTCAGCCGTCTCCAAACGGAAGGCTGCTGCCATCAATGCGCGGGTGTAATCGGTTTTCGGCGCTCCGAAGATTTCCTCCGCCGGACCATATTCCACTGCTTTGCCATTGCGCATCACCAGCACATGATTGGCAAGGGCTTTGACCACGCGCAAGTCGTGACTGATGAAAAGATAGCTTAATTCATGTTTTTTCTGCAAATTGCGCAGCAATTCGACAACCTGTGCCTGCACACTCATATCGAGAGCCGAAGTCGGCTCATCCAGCATCACAAAACGCGGATTGAGCACCATGGCACGGGCAATGGCGATGCGCTGGCGCTGACCGCCGGAAAACTCATGCGGATAGCGGAAGCGGCTTTCCGGATCGAGATTGACCTCATGCAAAGCGGCAACGACTTTATCATCGCGCTCGTCGGCCGAGAGTTTCGGTTCATGCACCTGCAATCCCTCGGCGATAATCTCCGCAACCGACATACGCGGGCTGAGAGAGCCGAACGGATCCTGAAACACAATCTGCATTTCACGACGCAGCGGACGCATATCCTTGAAGGAAAACCGGTCGATATTTTTGTCGCCAAAGCGGATTTCGCCTTTGGATGAAATCATGCGTGATAGCGCTAAGCCAAGGGTGGTTTTACCGGAGCCGGATTCACCAACCACACCCAGTGTCTGACCCGCCCGCAGTTCCACATTGATACCGTCAACGGCCTTCACATAATCGACTGTCTTGCGCAGAAAGCCTTTTTTGATCGGAAACCAGACTTTGATATCCTCTCCGCTCATGACCAGCGGTGCATTTTCTTCCGCAGGCAGCGGTGCGCCTTTCGGCTCGGCACTCAGCAAATGCTTGGTATAATCATGCTGCGGATTGGTGAAAATATCTTCTGTCTTGCCGCTTTCCACGATTTTACCGTGATGCATGACGCAAACGCGGTCGGCAATTTTGCGTACCACACCCAGATCATGGGTGATGAACAGCATCGACATATCCTGTGATTGCTTTAACTCGGCCAGCAATTGCAGAATTTGTGCCTGCACTGTCACATCAAGCGCAGTGGTCGGCTCATCGGCAATCAGCAGTTTTGGCTTGTTAGCAAGAGCCATGGCGATCATCACACGCTGGCGCTGCCCGCCGGAGAGCTGATGCGGATAGGATTGCAGACGTTTTTCCGGTTCACGGATACCAACTTCATGGAGCAGTTCCAGTGTCCGTGCGCGCGCCTGTTTTTCACCCATGCCCTGATGCAGACGCAAGATCTCACTAATCTGACGTTCAACCACATGCAACGGATTGAGCGAGGTCATTGGCTCCTGAAAGATCATGGCAATGTCATTGCCGCGAACACCGCGCAGCTTGTTTTCCGGCATGGTCAGCATGTCCGCACCCTCAAAGAGGATCTGACCGGACGGATGGCTGGCGGACGGATAGGGCAGCAGTTTCAGCACCGACAAAGCGGAGATGGATTTGCCCGAGCCGGATTCCCCCACCAGAGCGACGGTTTCGCCTTTGTGAATGTCGAAGGAAATATGATCGACAGCAACCCTGTCCTGACCATCCTGATGAAAGGCAATCGACAGATCGCGAACGCTGAGCAGCACGTCGGCTTTTTCATGGGAACTCATTTAAAAGCCTTTCGCGGATCAAAGGCATCACGCACTGCTTCACCGACAAAGATCAGCAGCGACAGCATCAGCGAGATAACCACAAAGCCGGTTATACCAAGCCATGGTGCCTGAAGATTATTCTTACCCTGTGCCAGCATTTCACCAAGCGACGCCGAGCCCGGCGGGAGACCAAAGCCGAGGAAGTCGAGCGAGGTCAGCGTGGTGATCGAGCCGTTGAGAATAAACGGCAGGAAGGTCAGGGTTGCGACCATCGCATTGGGCAGCAGATGCCGCCACATGATGGTGCGATTATTGACGCCCAGCGAGCGTGCCGCATTCACATATTCAAAGTTACGGGCACGCAGGAATTCGGCACGCACCACGCCGACAAAGGCGACCCATGAGAACAGCAACATAATAAACAGCAGTACCCAGAAGCCCGGCGGCAGAATGGCAGCGATGATCAGCAGCAGATAGAGCACCGGTATCGACGACCAGATTTCGATGAAGCGCTGGAAAATAAGATCAACCCAGCCGCCGAAATAGCCCTGTACCGCACCGGCTGTTACACCGATCACACCGGAAAAGGCAGTAAGGATGAGGCCAAACAGCACGGAAATACGGAAACCGTAGAGTGCACGGGCAAACACATCGCGCGCCTGATCGTCAGTGCCGAGCCAGTTCATATTGCCGATGGTGCAATTCGGATCATTCACGCCTTCCGCATAGCGGGCGCAGCGCTGTTCTTTCGACATCAGCCAGAACGGTTTGGACGGTGCGGCTTCCGGAATTTCATTATTCACGGTGCGGTAGGAATAACGCACCGGCGGCCAGATTGCCCAGCCGTTCTGGTTAATCTCGTCCTGAATGACCGGATCACGGTAATCGGTGACCGCATAGAAACCGCCGAATTTCTCTTCCGGATAATCAACCAGCACCGGCATCAGAATTTCGCCCTTGTAGGAAACCAGTATCGGTTTGTCATTGGCGATAAATTCAGCAAAGAGCGAGGTCACAAACAGAAACAGGAAAATCCACAGTGACCACCAGCCGCGCCGGTTGGCCTTGAAATTACGCCAGCGCCGCTGGTTGAGCGGCGACAGAAACGGGCGTTTCACACGCGCCGGAGGGGTAGCCGTGACAGCACTCATCACACATCCCTCCGGTCGAAATCAATCCGCGGATCAATCCATGTATAAGTGAGATCGGAGAGCAGACCGACCAGCAGGCCGATCAGCGAGAAGATAAACAGATTGGCAAAGACCACAGGATAATCACGGTTGAGAACGGACTGATAGCCAAGCAGGCCGAGACCGTCGAGCGAGAAGATGGTTTCAATCAGCAGCGAGCCGGTGAAGAAGGCGGTGATGAATGCACCGGGAAAACCGGCAATCACAATCAGCATCGCATTACGGAAAACATGGCCGTAAAGCACCTGCCGTTCAGTCAGGCCTTTGGCGCGGGCTGTGGTGACATATTGTTTGCGGATTTCTTCCAGAAACGAGTTTTTGGTGAGCAGGGTGGTTGTCGCAAAGGCCGACAGCACCAGCGCCAGCACCGGCAGCGCCATATGCCAGATATAGTCTGTGATTTTTCCCCACAGGCTCATCTGGTCGAAATCCGGCGAAGTCAGGCCGCGCAACGGGAACCAGTCGAAGAATGAACCGCCTGCAAACAGCACGATCAGCATGATGGCGAAAAGAAAACTCGGAATCGCATAGCCGACAATAATCACCGCGCTGGTCCAGACGTCAAAACGTGAACCGTCGCGCACAGCTTTGAGAATACCGAGCGGGATAGAGATCATATAGGAAATCAGGGTGAGCCACAGGCCGAGCGAAATCGAAACCGGCAGCTTTTCCTTAATCAGATCAATCACTTCAATATCGCGAAAATAGGAGTGTCCGAAGTCAAAACGGGCATAGTTCCACAGCATCAGACCGAAGCGTTCCAGCGGCGGCTTATCAAAGCCGAACTGCTTTTCCAGACTGGCGATAAATTCCGGATCAAGCCCTTGCGCACCGCGATATTTCGAGGAACTGCCGCTGTCCATTGATATTGCGCCTGCATCAGCGCCTCCGCCTGAAAGCCTGTCCATGGCATCGCCGCCCTGTCCCTGCAATTGTGCAATCACACGCTCTACGGGGCCGCCGGGGGCAAACTGGATGACGGCAAAAGAAATGGCCATGATGCCGAAAATGGTTGGAATCATGAGCAGCAGGCGTCGGAGAATATAAGCGCCCATCAGATGAATAATCCTGTTTGTTTCTTATTGTGTTTTGTGAATTTAGCGCAAAGAACTGAATTATGTTTTACCAAGCTGTCCGGCTTTCGCTTTATCATACCACCAGTAAAATTCCGGATAGCCGCCATAGGGAGGCGATTCTGTCATACCAAATTTGTCCCAATAGGCGATCAGTTTTCCGCCTGCTGACCAGCAGGGGATCCAGTCTCTGCGGTAACGTAACAACCGGTCGAGAATAAGGACAGTGGCGGTCAGGTCTTTGCGATTATCCGCCTGTGCCACATCATCCAGCAATGCATCAATCAAAGGGCTGCTGGTACCGGTATGATTTTGTGAACCCGGCATGTTGACGCTCTCTGAGCCATACATGACAGCGAGTGTGGCTCTGTCCAAAGTCGGCGATGTGCTGAAGGCAAGCCCCATCATATCATAATCAAAATCCAGCAGACGCTTCTGATAAGCCGCCGCTTCTGCCATGCGCACTGTCGCATTGATCCCGATGGCCTGAAGGTTCTTAATCATCGGATTATAGACGCGGTTAAATCCGTCGGAATCGTTGAGAATTTCCAGCGTGAAAATCTGACCGTCAGTACCAACCAGCCACTGGCCTTTGCGTTGATAGCCCGCCTCTTTCAGCAAGTCTGCCGCGCGGCGCAAGTGTTCACGATTGCGGCCGCTGCCGTCCGTTACCGGCATAGTCACCGGATCACCGAGCAAAGCAGCGCGGGTTTCCTCATCAATCAGTGCAGCATGACGGGTAATAACTGCCTGTTCAGCGGCGGAGGCTTTGCCCTTGGCTTCAAAGTCAGAATTGCTGAAATTGGATTGCTGGCGCTGATACAGATTGCTGAACAGGTTTCTGTTGCTCCATTCGAAGTCAAAGCACAGTCCTATCGCCTCGCGCACCCGCTTGTCACGAAAACGCTCGCGGCGCTGGTTGAGCGCCCAGCTTTGCATGGACGGAAATTTCCATGCAGGAAAGCGTTTCTTGATGACTTTGCCGGTTTCTACTGCACTGAAATTATAATCATTGGTCCATGATTTGGAGACGCTTTCCGCGCGCCAGTCCAGAACACCTTTTTTGAAAGCCTCAAATGCCGGTTGTCTGTCGCGGAAAAACTCGAGGCGGATACGGTCAAAATTATTGCGCCCGATATTCACATTGAGATCTTTAGCCCAATAATCTTCATTGCGCTGATATTCGATAAATTGTCCGGCAGAGAATGCACCGACTTTATAGGCACCGGAGCCGAGCGGAATAGTCAGGCTGTTTCCGTCAAAACTATGCTCCGTGTAATAGGCTTTGGAGAGCACGGGCAGCAATACCATGCTGGTGATGAGACGGCGGTTTTGGGCTGCTGTTTCACCTTTGAGAGTCAGCTTCAGGCGATAGTCATCCTCGGCAACCGCGCTTTCCATTTTTGCAAGCAGCAGGCGGAGCGCCGGATGACCTTTTTCTTTCAGCAGATCATAGCTGAAAGCGGCATCATGCGCGGTGAGTGGTGTGTTATCGTGAAAACGCGCCTGTTCGCGCAGTTTGAACAGATAGCTTTTGCCGTCATCGCTGGCAGTCACGCTTTCTGCGATCAGACCGTAAACCGCATCCGGTTCATCCAGTGCGCGGGTCATCAATGTATCGAAACAAATTTCCATCCGTGGCGGCGCATCACCCAAAGCGGAAAATGTATTGAGCGTGTTGAAAGTGTTCGGAGCCTGATTCAGCGTCCATTCATTGACAGAGAAATTAAAGCTTCCGCCTTTGGGTGCCTGCGGATTGATATAATCAAAATGGCTGAAACCGGCAGGATATTTCAGATCATCAAACACGGCCAGCCCGTGACTGGCTGTGTTTTTGTTTTCCTGCGCTCTGAGCTGAAAGGGGAGAGCGGAGCTCAGTGCCGCTGCCCCGCCTAACACAAGAATCTGCCGCCGGTTCATAAGGCTTTTATGATGCTCTGCCATGATTTTTCTCCCGCTTTGCAGCTGTGATCCGGTCTTGTATCGGGCATAAAATTATACACCAAAATACAAGACCCAGTCAGAGTGAGCCATTTTATGGTTTAGGCTTTACCCACCAGGAGAACGGATCAATCCCGGCATAATCAGGTTGCTTGTCCGGCAGGCCGAACTTGTTCCAATAGGCAACATTGATCGTATCGGAATACCATTGCGGCACGGTGTAATAATTCCACAGCAGCACGCGGTCGAGCGCGCGGGTGGCAGCCACCAGCTCGTCGTGATCTTTGGCATAGACAACGCGGTCGATCAGCTTGTCGATGGCCGGATTTTTGATACCGGCATAGTTTTTGCTGCCCTTCAGATCGGCAGACTGGGTGCTCCACATCTCCCGCTGTTCATTGCCGGGTGACTGGCTCTGCGCCACAACCGTGGTGATAATATCGTAATCGAAGTCATTCACCCGTGCCTGATATTGCGCATCATCAACAACGCGCAGTGACGCATTGATGCCGACGCGGCGCAGATTGTTGATATACGGATTTACAACGCGCTCTTCGTTCGGATTATTGGTCAGGAATTCGAGAGTAAACACCTCGCCTTTGTCATTGGTGAGCTTGCCGTCCTTCACCACCCAGCCGGCTTGTGCAAACAGGTCAATGGCATGGCGCAGATTGGTACGCATGGCCTGCGGTGTGTCGAAGACCGGTAGCTTATACGGCTTGGTGAAAACAGCATCCGGAATTTCTCCGCGCACGGTTTCCAGAATTTTCAGCTCCTCAGGGGAAGGCAGACCGGATGAGGCCAGATCAATACCGGCAAAATAGCTTTCAATCCGCTTATACTGATTGAAAAACAGCAGACGATTCATGCTTTCAAAATCAAACACCCAGTTCAGTGCTTCACGAACTCGTACATCCTGAAATTTGGCTTTGCGGGTATTCAGGAATGCGCCCTGCATACGTCCTGCTGCATGAAACGGGAAACTGGCTTTGATAACATCGCCGCGCTCCACAGCCGGAAAATTATATTGTTCTTTCCAGCGCTGAGCTATGTTTTCCAGACGGAAATCATAGATGCCGCCTTTTTTGAAGGCTTCCCATGTCGCGTCATTGTTCAGAAAATATTCGTATTTGACCTGATCGAAATTATTGCGTCCGACCTGGGTCGGCTGGTCTTTACCCCAGTAATCCTCTGCGCGTTGCCAGATGATGGATTTACCCGGATTAACGGAAGCGATTTTATAGGCGCCGGAGCCGAGCGGAATTTCGAGAGTGGAGCGGCTGATATCACGCTGCTTGCCGTTTTTATCTTTGCCTTGCCACCAATGTTTCGGCAGCACGACGAGATCACCCATAATGTTCGGCAATTCGCGGTTACCGCTCTTGTCAAAGGTGAAGGTGACTTCATTGTCGCCGGTTTTCTCGGCTTTCACGACGTCCGCATAATAGCGGTTATAGAGCGGGGATTGTTTCTTCAGCGTCTCGAAAGACCAGATCACATCTTCCACAGTAATCGGGGTCTTGTCATGCCAGGCGGCTTTCGGGTTGAGACGAAATTTTACCCAGGAAAAATCATCCGGATATTGCATGGCTTCGGCAATCATCCCGTAGGATGTCGAGCTCTGATCCATCGACTGATCCATCAGCGTGTCATAGAGCCTGCCGCCGCCGAAATTGGCGAGACCGGCAGCCGCAACACCCTGCACCACATAGGGGTTCAGCGTATCAAATGAACCGACAGCAACCTGATTGAGCGTACCGCCTTTAGGCGCATCAGGATTGACGTAATCATAATGTTTAAAGCCTGCGGCATATTTAGGTTCACCTGTCAGGCTGTTGGCATGGCGCCATGGCAAATCCTGAGCGGAAGCGAGACTGCTATACAGCCCCAAACCTGCAAGAAGCATAATCCGCAATGCTGTTTTCATTCCGCCACCCGATAGTTTGCTCACAAGAATAAGATTCCACTTTAATGATCCCTGTATGAATTAAAAGGGAAAGCGGGCAGAAGCAGAGCAAAAATCGGAAGTGGCGGATTAAATCTTTGTAATAATCAGGCTTTTTTGACGAATTCGGTTTTCAGAACCAGACCTTTGACCTGTTTGGTGTTGCACTCAACTTCACCGTCACGGCCGTTGAGGCGGACATTTTTCACCAAGGTGCCACGCTTGATAGTTTCAGATGTGCCTTTGACTTTGAGGTCTTTGATGAGGGTGACAGAGTCACCGTCCTGCAACTGGGTGCCGTTGCTGTCGCGTACAATTGGTTCATCAGACATGAGACATTTTCCTTCAAAATAAAAGCCGGGCATTAAGCCCGGCTTGATAATATTCAAATGATCTTAAGATCAGTTGGCGGGCTGCGTTGCCGGTGCAGCCGGAGCTTCAGCAGGCTTTTCTTCTGCCGGTTTTGGTGCTTCAGCAGGTGCGGCAGCTTCCGGTGCAGGCAACGGCGCAGGATTGTCAGACAGCGAGCGCAGATAAGCAATCAGATCAGCGCGTTCATTGTCTTTTTTGTCGCCGGCAAAGCCCATAGCTGTGCCTTTGATATAGCCTTTAGGCGAGGTCAGGAACTTATTGAGATGCTCATAATCCCAGACTTCTTTGCCGCCCTGTGAAAATTCTTTCATGGCTGCGGAATAGCTGAAACCTTCAACGGTCGCCATCGGACGGTTTACAACATCCCAGAGATGCGGACCGACTTTGTTCGCGCCGCCTTTTTCACTCGTGTGACAGGCTGCACAGCGTTTGAACACTGTTGCACCGCGTGCAGGATCAGCTGATGCCAGCAAGGTTGCAATCGGAACAGCAACAGCTGCTTCCTTGCCACCGGCTGCCGGTGCGCCGCCTTCTGCAGCTGCAATTTCATAACCGGCTTTTTCAGGATGCGAGGTCGAGAAAATCGCATCGGATGAAATACCAATAGTCATTACAACAAAAACTGTGGCCAGAAAGGCCATGATAAACTTGTTGGACTGAGACGATTCCATGTGGCCGCTAGCGCTCCTCTTCCCCAACGCCTTTAGCTTGGCGGTAATTATTGATACGTCTTAGGGGAGGGTTGCCCTCCATTGCTGACTTTCGCCGGAAACTAGGTCTTTTACTTGGCGCTGGCAACACCTATAAGAACTGCAGTACCCGTGACTTTTTGACACTTTCGGATGAATAGCCATGTCTAAGCCGTTTAAATCGCTGATCCTGATCCCCGCCCGCATGGCCTCAACCCGTCTTCCGGGTAAGCCGCTGGCCGACATTGCCGGCAAGCCGATGATCGTGCATGTGGCCGAGCGTGCAGTCGCATCCGGTCTGGGACGCGTAGTTGTTGCAACGGATAGTGCAGAGATTAAAACGGCTGTTGAGGCGCACGGGCTTGAAGCGGTGATGACACGCAGCGATCATGAATCCGGTTCGGACAGAATTTATGAGGCTTTGCAAACTATTGATCCGAATAAAGAATTTGATGCCGTAATCAATGTTCAGGGTGACCTGCCAGTGATTGATCCGGCACTGATTAAAACCGCTTTGCAGCCGCTGATTGACGGGCCTGCGGATATCGCCACCCTTGGTGTTGAGATCACAGATCCCCAAGAGAAGACCAATCCGAATGTGGTGAAGATCGTCGGCTCGCCGCTGGCCGGTGCCAATAAATTGCGCGCGCTTTATTTTACCCGCGCCACTGCGCCTTATGGCGATGGCCCGCTTTACCATCATATCGGTCTTTATGCCTATCGCCGTGCGGCACTGGAAAAATTTGTCGCGCTCGGGCCTTCGGTTCTGGAATTGCGTGAAAAACTGGAACAGCTGCGGGCTCTGGAAGCGGGTATGCGAATCGATGTGGAAGTGGTTCAATCCTTCCCGCTCGGTGTGGATACACCGGAAGATCTGGAAAAGGCGCGTCAGTTTCTGTCCCGCTGAAATTCAGGGAAAACAGAGAAGCATTTTATAAATAGTCAAAGGCACCAAAATGGCAGCGAAGACCAATAAAATATCGTTTCAGGGTGAACCGGGAGCAAATTCCGATACGGCCTGCCGCAATATGTTTCCGACGATGGAGCCGCTGCCATGTGCGACTTTTGAAGATGCATTTAATGCCGTTGAGAATGGCGAAGCCGATCTGGCGATGATTCCGATTGAGAATACGCTGGCCGGACGTGTTGCGGATATTCATCATCTTTTGCCGGAATCACGCTTGCATATTATCGGCGAATATTTCCTGCCGATCCATTTTCAACTGATGGTGCTGCCGGGCACCAAAATGGAAGATATCAAAAGCGTTCACAGTCATATTCATGCGCTGGGACAATGCCGTAAAATCATTCGCGGCAATGGCTGGAAACCGGTGATTGCCGGTGATACCGCAGGCGCTGCCCGTCAGGTGGCGGATCTGGGCGATAAGAGCAAGGCGGCCTTAGCACCATTGCTGGCCGCAGAACTCTACGGGCTGGAAATCCTGCAGCATAATGTCGAAGACGCGGAAAACAATATTACGCGCTTTGTTGTGCTGTCCAAACAAGAGCAATGGGCACCGCGCAAGTCACCGGACGAGCTGATGGTGACGACTTTTGTATTCCGCGTGCGCAACGTTCCAGCAGCGCTTTATAAGGCGATGGGCGGTTTTGCGACCAATGGCATCAACATGACCAAGCTGGAGAGCTACCAGATCGGCGGCACTTTCATGGCCACGCAGTTCTATGCGGATATTGAAGGCCATCCGGATGATCGTTCCGTGCAGCTGGCACTGGAAGAATTGGCCTTCTTCACCAAGGAAGTGCGTATTGTCGGTGTTTATCCGGGCAGTGAAAACCGCAAGCAACTG
>NZ_ANNO01000349.1:0-6768 GCF_000409565.1 Pseudochrobactrum sp. AO18b | reverse complement strand
TTTTTTTATTTGTCTGAACACTCTACCCAATGACGGATCAGGGCGCTGGCGATGGCACCGGCAGGTGGTGTGCGTAAGCCTTGAGCATGGACATTATCCAGCATTGCTCTTGCCTCATCGCGGGTAAACCAGCGTCCGTCTTCCAGCTCCTCATAGTCGAGCGTGATCTGATCGGACAAGCCTTGCGCAAAACAGCCGATCATCAGGGAATAGGGAAACGGCCATGGCTGGCTGGCATGATAAGTGACCTGTCCGACGGGCAGGCCTGATTCTTCGCGCACTTCACGCCGGACAGCATTTTCAATCGTCTCACCCGGTTCCACAAAACCGGCAAGGCAGGAATAGGTCAGCGGAGCAAAATGCGGGCTTCGTGCAAGCAGACAAGCGTCGCCATTGTCGGTTTTGCGGGTGACCAGCATAATCACCACTGGATCAGTGCGTGGAAAATGCTCGGCATTGCAGGAGGTGCATACCCGTTTGAAACCGCCGATCCGCATTTCTGTCCGGTTGCCGCAACGCCCGCAAAAGCGATGGGTTTTATGCCATGCAAGAAGCGCAGCCCCTTGCGCAACCATACCGCTCAGGGCAGGTGGCAAAAGATGATGCGTATAGAGTGCGCGATATTCCGAAGCTTCATAAGGCGCAGGAAGTGCCTCCGCGCCCAGTCCGGTATCCATCGCAAGATAGGCGATACCCTCTGCTTCACCCAGCAAAATCAGATTGTCACCGGCAGATAAATCCGCGCCATTTTGCAGGGCGCGTCGCTCCGCATGGCTGAACAAGGCACGCTGTTCCGGTGCGTCCTGCTTCAAAATAATCTTATTACCGGCAAAAAGCAGAAATTGCGCATCGGGATCAGCCAATGCTTTGGCTAAACTTGTTTCGTCCCGTTTCTCGGCTTGCGGGTCAAGTGTCCTGCCGGCAAAGCCAAGACCATAGCTGTTATCTGTCATGTAATAAACTCAGGCAGCCAAAATCACGCAGAAAGACGGTCGCGCAAATCACTGATGAGCTTGCTTGCTTCTTCGTCCGTATAAGGTTCACGTGTGCCATGTCCCCAGACCGGACCCGGCCATGCCGCATCACCGCTGTTGCGTGCAACAATGTGAATATGCAGCTGGCGCACAATATTGCCGAGCGCACCACTGTTGATTTTCTCGCAGCCGGTCGCTGTTTTCATGGCTTCGGCAACCATAGAGGTTTCAAAGCTGAGCATGGTCTGATCGAGCGGGGTCAGCTCGTGAATTTCAGACATATCCGCACGTTGCGGCACAAGGATCAGCCATGGCCAACGCTTGTCATTCATCAATAAAAGCTGGCACAGGCCAAGCGGGCCGATAGGAAAGCTGTCATTTTGCAGGCGTTGATCGAGGGCGAAATCTGGCATGATGCGGTGCCTTTGTGAGGAATATTGTTCTTGTCCGGCAGTTTTTGCTGTTAGTCTGGAACTATTCAAACATAAAATGCATGAAAATAATCTATATTTTTTTATCTCAGCTTATTTGAGCCTTGCATTTTGTGTTCAAATTTCCGATATGAAGCGCGGGAGGTTGGTGGTGGACGTACCACTCGCCAACCGGGTCAGGTCCGGAAGGAAGCAGCCCTAACGAGCTCGGCACGGGTCATCGTGCCAGCCTCCCACCTTTTTCTCCCCTGAAAATCAGATTGTTGTGCACGGAAAAGCTAAGTTTTCCGAGAGACCGCTTTCTGTTTTCAATCGGCTGACGATCTGTGCTACAGCAGTGAAGCTTAGAGCAGTTCCAGTTGTGATGAACTGTTGGAACCGCTCTAATTATTGTTTTACGCATTTGCCTCAAGCAAAACCGGTTCCCACTTTTGCTGGAAATGCTTTAAAGACGGGATCTGAAGGAGCGCGCGAAATCCATGGATAATAAACCGGCAGACAACGCCTATCGCGTTCTCGCCCGTAAATACCGCCCGCAGAATTTTGACGATCTATATGGTCAGGAGCAGATGGTGCGCACCCTGACCAATGCTTTTGAAGCAGGACGCATTGCTCAGGCATGGATGCTGACCGGTGTGCGCGGGGTGGGTAAGACCACAACAGCGCGTATTCTGGCGCGCGGCCTGAATTATAAAACCGATACGATGGATCAGCCGAGTGTGCATCTGACCGAATTGGGGGAGCACTGTCAGGCGATTATGGAAGGCCGCCATGTCGATGTGATCGAGATGGATGCGGCCTCGCATACCGGTATTGATGATATTCGTGAGATTATTGAACAGGTGCGTTACCGTCCGGTTTCTGCCCGTTACAAAGTCTATATCATCGACGAAGTGCACATGCTCTCCAATCAGGCATTCAACGGCCTGTTGAAGACCTTGGAAGAGCCGCCGCCGCATGTGAAGTTTATTTTCGCGACGACAGAAATCCGCAAAGTACCGATTACCGTTTTGTCGCGCTGTCAGCGTTTTGATCTGCGCCGTATTGAATCCGGCACATTGACCAGTCTGTTGCGCAAGATCACCGGCCTTGAAAATGTGCAGGCTGACGACACAGCACTGGCGATGATTGCCCGTGCCGGAGAGGGTTCTGCACGCGACAGCCTGTCGATTCTCGATCAGGCGATTGCCCATGGCAACGGCACAGTCGATAGCCAGACGGTGCGTGAAATGCTCGGCCTTGCCGACCGTGCACGTATTATCGACCTGTTTGAAATGCTGATGCGCGGTGATGTGGCAGGCGTTTTGAAAGAATTCCGTGCGCAATATGATGTGGGTGCTGATCCTTCCGTTGTGCTGAGCGATCTGGCGGATTTCAACCATTTGGTCACGCGCCTGCGTTTCACACCGGAAGTTGCGCAGGATATGTCGTTGTCGGAAGATGAGCGTGTACGCGGTGCTGAATTTGCCAAAACATTGTCGATCCGCGCCTTGTCGCGCTGCTGGCAGATGTTGCTCAAAGGTATTCATGAGGTGGAAACCTCATCACGTCCGGTGCAGGCGGCAGAAATGTTGCTGATCCGTTTGGCGCATTCTGCTGATCTGCCGACACTGGACGAGGCGCTGAAAGCCATTGCCAATGGTCATACTGGTAGTAGTTCCGCACCATCGGCTCCGCAAGGCGGCGGTGGGAATGGCTCCGGTGGTGGTACAACAGCCTACGCAGCCGCTGATGCAGTTTCCGGTCAGATGGTACAGCGTCAAAATAATGGTGGCGCCGCTCTTCGATTGGCAGAGCCAACTGCACAACCGGTGATGCAGCCGCAAGCCATTGTCCAGCCAAAAGCAGAACCTGCTCCGCAAGCAGTGCGCATCCGCGACCTGAATGACATCGTCAATCTGGCAGGCAATAAGCGTGATCTGCAGTTCAAAGTTCTGGTCAAGAATTTTGTGCGTCTGGTTTCCATCGGCCAGAATCGTATGGAAATTGCCCTGACCGAACATGCGCCGAAAACGCTGGCCACGGATATGGCGCAGCGCCTGCTCGACTGGACAGGTGAACGCTGGATGGTTTCGGTTGCCCGTGATGGTGGCGGCCAGACCGTGGCTGAAGTTGAAACCGCACGACGCGAAGAGCTGGTGACAGATGCCCGCGCTGATCCGGATGTGGCTGCGATTCTTGCAAAATTTCCGGGTGCCAAAATTATCGACGTGCGTATCACCACGCCGGATGACGACACGGATTTGGAAATGCAAATGCCGGATCCGGGCGTGGATAGCGGCGATTTGGATGATGACGATTAATTATAGCTGCGGTTGAAACGACCAAAGCTATGAACCATTTATTGAAAAAGAGTAATTCGAGGAGTTCTGCCACATGCGTGACATGATGGGGATGCTGAGCAAAGCAAAAGAAATGCAGGCCAAAATGCAGGCCATGCAGGAAGAAATCGCGCAGATGGAAGTCAGCGCCACTTCCGGCGGTGGTCTGGTCAGCCTGACCCTGCTTGGCAAGGGTACATTGACCAGCCTGAAAATTGATCCGTCGCTGCTCAAAGAAGGCGAAGGCGAAATTTTGGAGGACCTGATTATCGCTGCGCATAATGATGCGAAAGCCAAGCTGGAAGCGATGATGGCTGAGAAGACACAGGCGCTGACTGCCGGTCTGCCAATCCCTCCGGGCATGAAACTGCCGTTCTAATCGAAGCGCAGGTTTAATAACACGTACTTATACAATAACGCCCGATTCTATTCGGGCTTTAAGCGTATCCCGAAAAGTGCGAAGCTGTTTTCGGATCAAATACGCGTTCATGCAAAAGATCAGAGCGAAAATTTGATAAAATCAGATTGTCATAAGCTCTGTATGTTTTAAGTCTTCACTATGTCAAAACGAATCGCCGGTCCTGAAATTGAACGCCTGATCCAGCTTCTTGCCCGTGTGCCGGGGCTCGGGCCCCGTTCTGCACGCCGCGCTGCGCTGCATCTAATCAAGAAAAAAGATGCATTGCTGGTGCCGCTTGGCTCTGCCATGCAGGAAGCCGCTGAAAAGGTGCGTATCTGTTCCTGTTGCGGAAATGTGGATACCAGCGATCCCTGCACAGTCTGCGAAGATCCGCGCCGTGACCCTTCCACACTGATCGTCGTTGAAGATGTTTCCGATCTCTGGGCGCTGGAACGCGCTGGCACTATGAATGTGCGCTATCATGTGCTGGGCGGTCGTCTGTCACCGCTGGATGGTGTGGGGCCGGATGATCTCAATATTAAAGGCCTGATTGAGCGCGTCACCGGCGGCGAGATCAAAGAGATTATTCTCGCGGTCAATGCCACGGTCGAAGGGCAGACCACAGCGCATTATATCACCGATCAGCTCGACGGTATGGATGTGAAAATCACCCGTCTTGCTCATGGTGTGCCGGTCGGTGGCGAGCTGGATTATCTCGACGAGGGGACATTGGCAGCGGCCTTGCGCGCCAGAACTGCCCTTTAAAAAAACCGTCTGGTCGGGCTGAAAATGGCAATTTCCTGCATTCTGTTCCGGTACTCGAAACTCACCATTTTCGCTTGCGACCAGCCAATTTTTGATTCAGGTTTCGAGTAATTTTACTAACAGGAGCAGCCATGCAGAAGACTTTCCTCCGTCAGGCTCTGGTGATGTTCAGCCTGTTTGGTGCTGCCGTACCCCTCACCTCGACAGTGGCGCAGGCACAGACTTATTCTGCTGCACTCCAATCCAAAACCAATGCGGCCTTTCAGCAATGGCTGGAGAATGATCTGTGGCCGCAGGCGCAGCAGCGCGGCATCAGCCGCAGCGTGTTCAATCAGTCTTTATCCGGCGTGCAGCTGAACTGGAAACTGCCGGATCTGGTGCCGCCCGGTACCAAGCCGCAAACACCAAAACAGCAAACACAGTCTGAATTCGGCTCTCCGGCCAATTATTTCCGCAAAGGCACAGTTGATTCCGTTGTCAGTAATGGCAAGGTGAAGCTCAATGCTCATAAGAGCCTGCTGGCGAAAATCGAGCGTGATTTCGGCGTGCCTGCCGGTATCGTCGTTGCTGTCTGGGGGCGAGAATCCGCCTTCGGCTCGGTAAAAATTCCTTATAACGGTTTTGAAGTGCTGGCGACCAAGGCTTTCATGGCAACACGCAAGGATATGTTCCGTGCGGAATTACTGGCCGCTCTGGAGATTGTGCAGAAGGGCTATATGGATAGTGCGCATCTGAAAAGCTCTTGGGCGGGTGCGCTTGGTCAGCCGCAATTCATGCCAACCTCTTACTTAAAACATGCCGTCGATTATGACGGTGACGGACGGCGCGATATCTGGAATTCCGTGCCGGACACACTGGCTTCTATTGCTGCTTATTTGCAGCATTTCGGCTGGCAGAAAGGCCGCGACTGGGGCTTTGAGGTCAATGTACCGCAAAATGTCTCCTGCTCTCTGGAGGGGCCGGATCAGGGCAAGACATTCCGTGACTGGTCGGCACTGGGTGTCACTCGTGTGAATGGCAAGGCGTTCCCCGCACAGGAAATGGCGCAAGAAGGTTTTCTGCTGATGCCTGCCGGTCGCCACGGGCCTGCATTTATTGTGACACAGAATTTCTACGTGCTGAAAAACTATAATATGAGCGATCTCTATGCGCTGTTCATCGGTCATGTCTCTGACCGGATGAGCTATGGTGCCGGTGGTTTTCAGCAGGTTTGGGGTGCTGTCGGTGGACTTTATCGCTCCGATGTCGCTGATATGCAGAAACGTCTGCAAAAGCAGGGCTATGATGTCGGCAAGCCGGATGGTCTGGCCGGATTTAAAACCCGTCGCTCTATCGGTGTCTGGCAGGCAAAGAACGGCCAGCCTGCCACCTGTTTTCCTGATAAGGCGCTGGTCAAGGCAATCCGCTGATAATCATCTTATATAGCGCTTTAAAGGCATGGCTCTGGTAGCGCTCGCGGTGGTTCAGAAGCCAGAATTGCCGTGGTGGCAGCGTAAACGGCACTTGTTTCAATGTGCCTGCTGCCAGATGCGGGCGGGCTGCTAGGGCGGACAACACAGTAGCGTAATTGCCTGCTGTCAGTGCGGAGCAGATTGCCTCGTTGGACGGCAGTTCCAGCGCCAGCGGTAAATTCGCCGGATCGCAGCCTTGCTCGCGCAAGTAAGTTTCAAAGACGGCGCGGGTGCCCGAGCCTTGTTCGCGCAAAATCCAGAAACTTTCGCTCAGTTGTTCTGCCGGCAAAGTTTCAAGCTGTGCCCACGGATGTGCGGGATTGACGACTGTAATCAGTTCGTCATAGGCAACCGGTTCTTTATGCAGCAGCGCGTCATCAGTCTCTGCTTCAATAAATCCCGCATCTGCCAGTCCCTCCCGTAAAG
>NZ_ANNO01000348.1:0-1472 GCF_000409565.1 Pseudochrobactrum sp. AO18b | reverse complement strand
GCCAGCAGTGGCGGCAGCCAGTAGCTGGCCGTAGTCTGGCTGGCATAAATATGCAGGCTGCCACGCTGCAGGCCGGTAATTTCGGTTAGTGTCAATTCGGCAGCCTGCGCACGGGCAAGCACGGCCTCGGCTTCATGCAGAAAAATACGCCCCGTTTCGTTCAGCTCAATGCGTCTGCCGATGCGGTTGAACAGTTGCGTTGCATAGCGCTCTTCCAGCGCTTTAATCGCTGCGCTGACCGCTGATGGTGTCAGATGCAGGCTTTCGGCCGCTCGGGTCAGGTGCTGCTGACGGGCGACTTCCGCAAATATCCGTAATTGTTCAAGGGTCATGGCGCTCAATCGTTCGATTTTACTGAATGAAATATACCATATTTTCAAATGGAATGAATGGTTGAAATAAGCGATAGAATTGGAAAAATTATCGGAATAGCAGTCATGCCACACAAGCTTCGTTCTAATTTCTCCCGTATTTTACCCGGATTTATGCTCTGCCTTCTGGTGAGTATCGCAGCCTATGCTCTGGAGTATGTCGAAGCGCAGTTATTCGGGCGGGCATGGCTGGAATCGATCGTGCTGGCTATTCTGATCGGCGCCGCAGTGCGTTCACTGTTCAGTCTCTCCGGTCGCTATCATGCAGGCATCCAGTTTTCATCCAAGATGGTGCTGGAAATTGCAATTGTACTGCTCGGTGCTTCTATCAGTGCGGAAGCGGTGATGCAGGCGGGGCCTGCTTTGATCGGTGGTATTGCCGGTGTTGTGATGCTGTCGATTGGTATCAGCTATTCAATTGGCCGGATGATGCGCCTGTCGCATCGCATGGCTGTGCTGGTGGCTTGCGGTAATTCTATCTGCGGTAACTCGGCAATCGCCGCCACAGCACCGGTGATCGGTGCAAATAGTGATGATGTGGCCTCGTCGATTGCCTTTACAGCTGTGCTGGGTGTTGTCGTTGTTTTGTGTCTGCCTTTGCTGGTGCCGCTGCTGAATATGTCTGCCGCGCAATATGGTATTCTGGCAGGCCTGACAGTCTATGCGGTGCCGCAGGTCTTGGCCGCAACAGCCCCTGTGGCCGCATTGAGTGTGCAGATCGGTACATTGGTCAAGCTGGTGCGCGTACTGATGCTGGGGCCGGTTATTGTGGCAATCGGTGTAATCGGCGCGAAGTCAGGTGGTGCCCGTCCGAAGCTGTCGCAGATGGTACCGTGGTTTATTCTCGGCTTTCTGGGAATGATGGCGCTGCGCAGCCTGTCTCTGATCCCGCAAACGGTGCTGCCTCCGCTGCATGAGGCAAGTACAGCACTGACAGTGATTGCTATGGCCGGTCTGGGATTGGGCGTGGATGTGCGTACTGTGATGAAGGCCGGTGGTCGCGTCACGCTGACCGCTGTCTTCTCCCTGCTGGCTTTGGGAGCAATCAGCCTGTCGCTGATTGCTCTGCTGGGCGTGGCCTGGTTTTTTTATCAAATGCTT
>NZ_ANNO01000347.1:0-1252 GCF_000409565.1 Pseudochrobactrum sp. AO18b | reverse complement strand
GGAGGGCGCGTTTCCTTCGAGCGAGGCAGACAAGCTGCCGCGCCGGTATAACTTTTAAAGGGAAATGCGATGAGTAAGCGCGAATCTTCCAAATATAAAATTGATCGTCGTCTTGGCGAAAACATCTGGGGCCGTCCTAAATCCCCTGTAAACCGTCGTGAATACGGCCCGGGTCAGCACGGTCAGCGCCGTAAGGGCAAGCTGTCCGACTTCGGTATTCAGCTGCGCGCAAAGCAGAAGCTGAAAGGCTTCTACGGCGATATCTCCGAAAAGCAGTTCCGTAAAACTTACGAAGAAGCTGCTCGTCGTAAAGGCGATACCGGTGAAAACTTGATCGGTCTGCTGGAAAGCCGTCTGGACGCAGTTGTATACCGCGCCAAATTCGTACCGACCATCTTTGCTGCCCGTCAGTTCATCAACCACGGTCACGTAAACGTAAACGGTCGTCGCGTTAACATTCAGTCCTACCGCCTGAAGGCTGGTGACGTTGTTGAAGTTCGCGAAAAGTCCAAGCAGCTGGTTATCGTTCTGGAAGCTGTTCAGCTCGCAGAACGCGATGTTCCTGACTACATCGTTGCTGACCACGGCAAGCTGACTGCAACATACAGCCGCGTTCCAGGCCTGTCCGACGTTCCATACGCCGTTCAGATGGAACCAAATCTGGTTGTTGAATATTACTCCCGTTAATCGTGAGTATGGCGGAATTATCCGCTGTGAAATCAGAGCCGCTGCGGATTTCCGCGGCGGCTTTTTTGTTTTGGATAAGCTATCTTTCCCTTTCTTCGGGGAGCTGCCTTATGTATTGTCACGCAAACTGTAAGAAAAAAATCTGGAGTGCAGGTCTATGGCAGGCTCAGTCAATAAAGTTATTCTCGTCGGTAATCTCGGAGCGGATCCTGAAATCCGCCGTCTGAACTCCGGTGAGCCGGTTGCAAACCTGCGTATCGCAACATCGGAAAGCTGGCGCGATCGCCAGTCCGGTGAGCGTAAGGACAAGACCGAATGGCACAGCGTTGTAATCTTCAACGAAAATCTGGCCAAAGTTGCAGAACAGTATCTGAAAAAAGGCGCCAAGGTTTACATTGAAGGTCAGTTGCAGACCCGTAAATGGACAGACCAGAACGGCAATGAACGCTACACAACTGAAATCGTGTTGCAGAAATTCCGTGGTGAGTTGCAGATGCTCGACAGCCGTGGCGAAGGCGGCGGTGGCGGCGGCCGTTTTGAAGGCAGCGGCAGCGGCGGGGGGCGG
>NZ_ANNO01000346.1:0-9961 GCF_000409565.1 Pseudochrobactrum sp. AO18b | reverse complement strand
TTCGTCGGTGAAATTAGCTTTACCCATCGTAAGCTCCTTGCCTCTTTTTTAAGTCACAAGGTGTCTACAAATCTAGGGGCTATTCACACCAGTCTTTACAGTGGATAGCGATGCGTTCGTGTCTAACCATGCAAATCCGGTCTGCGTTGCCACATCAAGCCCAAGAATAAGCGCCATCACTTAGCCTCCACGATTGAAATAAGAGAATAGATTTCCGCGCCATCCTCAGATCGGGTAATCTTCAAACCCTCAGCTTTAAGCTGCTGGTTCACGCGGATCAGACTATTTTGGAACTGGACATAAGCGCCGACCGGCTGTGATTTCGGATTATCAAAACCGCAAGCATGCATGATGTTGCCACGGGCAATCCAACTGCCTGAATTTGCGCGCATGTAGACGCGCAGGCGATAATCACGAGTCTCATTATCTTGCTGTAAGGCTGGCGCGGTTGTCATGATTTACCCAATTATCCAGAGATATAATGGAGCTACGATCAGAGCAGCGGCCACGAAATAACAGGCCGCCGCCAACATGATCAGCTCAGCAACAGAAGGCTGCTCTTTCACGCCGCCGCCTGATCCGGAAAGTCCGGATCGGCATCTTCGTCAGATTCCGAATTGATTTTTTCCATGGCAGACTGGAGATTATCGCGCATAAATTTCTGCCCCTTGTCCCAACCACGCAGCCATGCCGCATCTTCATCAGAACTGGCATCGTATGGGCTTTTCGGGTCTTTGCCTGCAAGGCCAGCCAGTTCGCCCTCACCTTCTATCCGTTCGATTGCTGGTGCACGGTCACGCAGCAAATCCGACTGAAAGCCGGGAACAAGATTAAGCCATGTCAGGATAGTGCCCTGATTGAGATAGCGATCCGTCACTGTGGCTTTGTCGTCGGCATTCAGTGCTTTGATTGCAAAGTCTAGATCGACGAGCAGACAATGCGCGTGTCTGACATTACCGATGAAGTGTCTTTGCATTTCATTGGCGATGTTCTGGACAACCCGCCGTTGTGGCTTCGCCATTCCGTCAGCTTCGGGAACATCGTTGCAGCTGAGCGCCGTTCAAACCGTGAATTTGCAGCCCATGAGCGCTCATTCGCTCAAGTAGCTCTGTGAGGTGGTGACTATGACCGCACCAATCATGGATCGCGTCTGGGACGCCTATTGGGATCAGGGCAACACCAAACTTGCACTGGAGCGCGTTGTCGAGGTTGTTCAGGAAGATTCCAAGCAGGCTCTGATTACCGCTCATGTCGAAATCGAACGCCTGACGCAGCTCTGCGCTGAACTTGAAGCCGAATTGCAAGCCGCAGATTCGCGCCGATTGGAGGCCGCGTGATGGATATCAAGATTGATTGTGACGAGTTTCAGTCGATTAGTGACCTGTCTGTCAAGGTCGTGCAGAAAGCCGCTGAAAAAGCAGGCTTCATTGAGCATCCGGATGGAATTTACTTTGGCATGTCCGATGCGGTTTATCATGCGGATAAGGCTCTCGGTTCCACAGGCCTGAAAAAGCTTGTCGGCAATGCGCCTGACTTCTGGTGGGAAAGCTGGATGAACCCGGCACGTGAAGAAAACGACGATACGCCTGCTAAAGTCTTCGGCCGTCAGTTGCACCTATGTGTTTTGGAAGGTCGAGATCAGTTTATTGCTAAATACGCACCAGAACCAAACTCTGACAATTATCAGGGCTGCTTGAAAACTGCCGATGATCTGCGCGATTTTCTATCTAAAAAAAAGGCATCCAAATCAGGCTCAAAAGCAGAGTTAATAGCTCGAGCCAAACAATTTCCTGACTGCCCTGCGATATTTGATGAAGTACTCATTCTCGCACAAAAATCCGGCAAAGAGCTTATCAAGTTTAAGGACTATGCAAAAATCCTTGCTGCATCGGCTTTCATCAAGACGAACACAACACTGTCCAATGCCTTTGAAGGTGGTCAGCCCGAAGTGTCCGTATTCTGGACTGCTGACGGTGTACGGTTCAAAGCGCGGTTTGACTATCTCAAGCTGAATGCGATTACCGACCTGAAATCCATTGCCAATCGCACCGACAAGGAATTCACCAAAGCCTGCTGCGATGCTGTTGCGAGTTATGATTACATCATTTCCGCAGAGCATTACACCGAAGGCCGCCGCCAGCTTAAACGCCTACTGAATGAAGGTCGCGTGTTCGGCTCCTATGATCCGGAATGGCTGGCGAAGGTCGCGGCAAATGAGGTTTTCGCATTCGTCTTTGTCTTTTGGCAGAAAGACGGCGCTCCTATCTCGCACGGCATCAAGCTTTCCCCCGGCAATCCGCTGTTCAGTTATGCACGAAGCATGATCGCGCAGGCGGTCGATAATTACCGCACCTATCTGGCCGAATTCGGCACTGAAACAGCATGGGTGCCGTCCACTCCACTTGAAGAATTAGACGAAACTGACCTGCCGGTTTGGTACCAGCAGCGCCTTATGACGGGATCGTAATTATGAACCAGATCGTACCAGCACAAAAACGTTCCCTCGTGGACAGCATGGCATCCCGTTATGACATGGAGCCTGCTGCATTCGTTTCGGCCATCAAAGCAACGGTAATCAAAGGCGATTGCTCAAACGAGCAATTTGCAGCCTTCCTGATGGTCGCCAAGGAATACAAGCTCAATCCTCTCACCAAAGAGATTTATGCTTTTCCGGATCGCGGCGGGATTCAACCTATCGTCTCAATAGATGGCTGGATGAACCTGATCAACTCGCACCCGCAATTCGACGGAATGGAGTTTCAAGACAGCAACGGTGATGATGGAAAACTGTATTCCGTTGAATGCAGGATTTACCGGAAAGACCGCGCACGTCCGGTATCCGTAATCGAATACATGTCTGAATGCTTCCGCCAAACTGATCCGTGGAAAAAATGGCCGAACCGTATGCTTCGTCACAAAGCAGCAATTCAGGCTGCGCGATACGCATTCGGCTTTTCAGGCATCATGGAGCCGGACGAGTACGACCGGATGAAAGATGTATCCCCACACGCCAAAACAGTGATTGCAGACCCGTTGTCGGACGAACCAATCGCCACACAGGAAACTGTGATAGTTGACGGTGAAATACTTAATGAAACAGCAGGACAAGAAATACCGGCAGATACTCCCCTGTCCGATGCCGGTACAGAGGGTGGTGAGCAGTCCCCATCAGCCGCCACCCTCGACAATTCCAGCGTAGTTGATCATTTAACCGATCAGGACAAGGTTTCACTGCGGGAACTGATTAATCGCTTAAAGGCCGCCGTCGGTGATGACCCGGCTGTAATCGGCATGACATGCAACGCTTTTCTAGCAGGCGGATATCCTCTTTCTGAGTATGCCAATCAGAAAGCGGGAACAATCGCCATGCACTTTAAAGCAGTGTGCAAGCAAGAAATGGAAGTTGCGGATGCCATCAACCATGCCTGCGGCATCGCCCAGATTGATGAAACCGAGGTGATGCTATGAGCAAACACCTACTTCTTCGTCGGGGCATCAAGGGCATTCACCGCTTCTTTCAGTCGCTTCTCAACCTTTGGTCCTTTGGGAGGAATTTGCCCCTCCTTATTCAAAGTACTATTTGCAGGCTCTTCCACGGTCTCAATATTCAGAATCGTAGTTTTGTTCTTACCAGTAGTTTTTGGGTGTGTCATAAATTTGCTCCTTCTCAAAAACTCAACCCACAAAAGACAAATACGTTCCAATTTTTGTGGTGTTAAAAATGACGAAGCGCATAGAATTCACCCGCAAGATCAAAGGACTGATCAAAGCCCGTGCAGACGGCAAATGTGAAAATTGCTCGGCCAAACTAAAAGCCGGTGAAGGCGAAGTCGATCACATTTTACCTTGTGCTCTTGGTGGCGAGGCAACAGTTGCTAATGGCCGCCTGCTCTGCCGTGTCTGCCATGTTGAAAAGACGGCTGAAGATATTCGGCGCATCAGAAAATCTGATCGGCAGCGTGACAAGGCCAGCGGCGCTCTACGAGCAAAATCTGCACTGGCAGGCCGGAAGCAACCAAAGCCAGCACTCACAAAAATCGTTCAGAAGCGTCGCTCACTATACGAGCCAATCCAGCCACAGGAGCGCATGCAATGACAGATAGTTTAATGTTTACTGCTGCCCATCAGCTCCCGATCAAGCTTATTAAGCAAATCAACCATACCGTCGGCGGCGTCCCTATCAAGACCAACCTGCAGAGAGCCATCGACTATGGTTATGAAACCGGTAGCTCTATCAATAATAACCCAAGTACCATTCACATCTTGCTTCATATCATATCGGCTTTCAGACACGGGAAGCACCTCAAAAATAAGAATCCTACAGCGCAATCATTATCAGATCCAGCTATTGGGGGGCACAGCCGTATGACAAGGGATGAGCTGATTGTTCAGATAGGGCTATTGAAGGCTGAAGACAAACAAGAGCAATCCAAAATTGCAACCCCTGAACCCAATATCATCCGGCTAAGGCGGGAAATCCGAGAGTTGAAGCGCCAAGTTTTCAACGCCACACCACTCGTACCGGAAGGAGGGAAGGATTGACTGAAAATTTATCAAACGACATATTAATTGGCGCAAAGTCGATTAGTAAGTTCAGCGGCTTTCCTGAGCGAACAATTTATCATCTATGTGCAAAGGGCTCATTCCCCCACTTTAAAGCCGGTGACTTACTCTGCGCGCGAAAATCCACAATTATTAACTGGATTGCTCAACAAGAAGCAGTGTGATTCATGTCAACCAAAATAGCTGACCTGACAAAATAATAAAGCCGCCATGATAGGCGGCTTTAACGCTTCAATATGTTGCATCCGTGTTGCATGGAGTAATTTGTAACATGTTGAAAACCCTAGAAATGCGCGTTTTGGCATGTAACACAATGCAACACGTAAACAGTACGATCATCGCTATTATTATTGCTATAATTATTTGATTTTGTTGGATTTTTAAGTGGTGCCCGGAGACGGATTTGAACCGCCGACACGCGGATTTTCAATCCGCTGCTCTACCAACTGAGCTATCCGGGCATCCCTGCAAGCCTGTCTGGCCAGCGTGACGGTGTTGGTGTCCGTCTGATGTGAGCGCTTTATAGCATTAAATTTTTGCCTGTCCAGCACCCTGAACAGAAATTATGCAGCGAACCGGCAATTATTTTCAAAAAGCCCGATTTTCCTTGATTTTTAAAGGATATTTTCTTTTGAAAACTCCCGCACTCAACTCAAAATCACACAAATCCGCTGCCTCGAAGATGAAAAACAGATGTGAATCACCCGAATCCGCCTGTTGAAAATTCTCAGCCGTGGTTTTGACAGCGCAGAAAATTCCATACGTCTTATATTGTGCATTCTGTGTCGCTGCCAAAACCGCTTTTTCAAAAGACGCGACATTCAATCACTGCGCAAAGAGCCGCATTATAATAATTCCAGATGACTTCACCAGCCAGCTGCGATAAAAGGCACGCATGTCGAGGAGAGGATCATATCCTGATTCCTGTTTGTCTGCGGGAGAGTGCCGGTAACGGCCACCGAAGGGGAAATCGCCCGAAATCTCTCAGGTACCAAGAACCGCAGAAAAGCAAGGCAACTCTGGAAAGTCGGGGGAAACCCCGCGCCGAAGGTGTAAGTAAGCCTCAACAGGCTTGCGAGTCTCTCAGGCTTCCGACAGAGGGGTACATCATGGCTTTCCGCTTTTGCGGAAGGCGGACGTGTGTCTCTGGAGTGAAAAATGGGCGATACATCTTCTTTAAAAACGCTTCCGCTGGAAGAATTACATATTGCATCCGGTGCCCGTTTCGGCGGCTTTGCCGGTTGGAACATGCCGCTGACTTATCCGCTTGGCGTGATGAAAGAGCATGTTCATACACGTGAACAGGCTGGTCTGTTCGACATCTCGCATATGAAACTCATCGAAGTTTCAGGCAGCGATGCTGCCGCTTTGTTTGCAAAGCTGTGCCCGATTGATGTCACCAAACTCAATGAAGGCCAGTCGAAATATACATTCCTGATGAATAATGACGCAGGCATCATTGATGACCTGATCGTGACCCGTCTGGGTGACGAACGTTTCATGATTGTTGCCAATGCCGGTAATGCCGATATTGATATTGAGCATTTCCAAAAAGGTGCTGCAGGTCTCAACTGCACAGTAACCCCGCTTGACCGCGTTCTGCTTGCCATTCAGGGCCCGCAGGCTGCTGATGTTATGAAGAGCCTCGCATCTGATCTCGGTTTCAGCACTGAAGAGCTGAAATTCATGCATGGTTTTGAGCCAAAACAGGGCTGGTTCGTTACCCGCTCCGGCTATACCGGTGAAGATGGTTTTGAAATTGCCGCGCCGCTCAGCGATGCACCGGCACTTGCGAAATCTCTGCTGGGCGATTCCCGCGTTGCATGGATCGGCCTTGCCGCCCGCGACAGTCTGCGCCTTGAAGCCGGTCTTTGCCTGCATGGTCAGGACATCACTGAAACCATCGATCCGGTTTCTGCCGGTCTGACATGGGCAATCACCAAAGCTGTGCGCGAAACCGCAGCCTTCCCTGCCGCCGCTAAAGTTCTGGAACTGATTGCTAACGGTCCTGAAAAGCGCCGCGTCGGCATCAAACCGGAAGGCCGCCAGCCGGTTCGCGCCGGTACCAAACTGTTTGATGAAGCCGGCAGCGAAGTCGGTGAAATCACGTCCGGCGGCTTCGGCCCTTCAGCCGGTTTCCCTGTTGCCATGGGTTATGTCAGAGCCGATCTGAAGGAACCGGGCACACGTCTTTTTGCGGAAGTCCGCGGCAATAAAGTGCCTGTAGACGTCCATACACTTCCATTTACCCAACCTCGCTATCACAAAGGATAATCGCATGCCTAAAATCTTTTTTACCGAAGATCATGAATGGCTCAGCGTTGAAGGCGACATTGCAACTGTCGGCATCACCAACCACGCTCAGGAACAGCTCGGCGACCTCGTTTTCGTAGAACTGCCTGAAGTTGAACGCGTTGTGGAAAAAGGCGAAGCCATTGTTGTGGTTGAGTCTGTAAAAGCTGCATCCGATGTGTATGCACCGCTTAACGGTGAAGTCATTGAAATCAACGAAGAACTCAATGGCAACCCTGCGCTCGTCAACAGCGCGGCAGAAGGCGAAGGCTGGCTGTGGAAGATGAAAATCTCCGATGCAGCTCAGCTCGAAGGTCTGCTCGACGCTGCCGGTTATCAGGCACTGGTTGGCTAAATCATGGCATCATCATCTCTTCCTTTTGTAGAGCGCCATATCGGCCCTCGCGCCGGTGAACAGCAGGAAATGCTGTCGGCGCTTGGTCTGCCGTCGCTGGACGCTCTCATCAGTCAGGCAGTGCCGCAGTCAATTCGTCTTGACCGCGCACTCAACCTGCCTGCTCCGCTTGATGAAGCCGCAGCTCTCAGTGAGCTGTCCGGCATTATGGGGCGCAACGTAGTTGCCAAAAGCTTCTACGGTGCGGGCTATCACGGTACCCATGTGCCGCCGGTTATTCAGCGCAACCTGTTTGAAAATCCGGCATGGTACACAGCCTATACACCGTATCAGGCTGAAATCAGTCAGGGTCGCCTTGAACTGCTGTTCAACTTCCAGACATTGGTGACAGAACTGACCGGCCTGCCGGTTGCCTGTGCATCGCTGCTGGATGAAGCAACGGCTGTTGCTGAAGCTGTTGGCATTGCTTACCGCCATCACCGCGAAAAACGTCCGAAAATGGTGATTGCCGGTGAATTGCACCCGCAGACACTGGATGTTCTGAACACCCGTGCAGAACCGCATGGCATGATCATTGAAGTTGGTGGCGAAGTGGATACCACAACCGCTGCTGTGATCATTCCTTGGCCGGATACACGCGGCGTTTACGGTGATTTCACCCGTATTATCGCCAGCGCCAAACAGACCGGTGCTCTGGTTGTGGCTGTTGCCGATCCTCTGGCGCTGACCATCACCCAGTCTCCGGGCTCATGGGGTGCCGATATTGCTGTCGGTTCCATGCAGCGCTACGGCGTGCCAATGGGTAATGGTGGTCCTCACGCTGCTTATCTCGGCGTGAAAGAAAACCTCACCCGTATCATTCCGGGCCGTATCGTCGGTCAGTCGCTCGATGCACATGGCCGTCCGGCCTATCGTCTGGCGCTGCAGACCCGCGAACAGCATATTCGCCGCGATAAAGCGACATCGAATATCTGTACCGCTCAGGCACTGCTGGCCAATATGGCTGCATCTTATGCAATCTGGCACGGCCCGAAAGGCCTTCAGGCTATTGCTGATGCCGTTCATGCGATCACTGCCCGTTTTGCAGCCTCGCTCAAAGCTGCCGGTTTTGAACTGGCCGGTGAGCAGCTGTTTGATACAGTGACTGTAACGGTTAAAGGCAAAGCACAGGATTATGCTGACAAGGCTCTGGCAGGCGATCGCCTGATCCGCGTCATTGATGCTGATACTGTGTCTGTCACTTTCGATGAAACCTCGCTGGAAGATGATTATCTGGCTCTGGTTGCATTGTTTGGTGCGAAGCCTGTTGAAAAAGCTGCCCGTCTGTTACCGGATGCGCCGCGTGACGAACATTTCCTGACACAGGCTGCATTCCACAGCTATCGTTCAGAAACCGAAATGATGCGTTTCCTGCGCAAGCTGGCAGACAAGGATCTGGCGCTTGACCGTGCGATGATCCCGCTCGGCTCCTGCACCATGAAGCTGAATGCTTCTGCCGAAATGATGCCGGTCTCATGGCCGACCGTCGGTGGTCTGCATCCTTTTGCACCACAGGCGCATCTGGAAGGCTACAAGGTTCTGACCGACAATCTCGAAGCATGGCTTTGCGAAGTGACCGGTTTTGACGCTGTATCCCTGCAACCGAATGCCGGTAGTCAGGGCGAATATGCCGGTCTTCTGGCAATCCGCCGCTATCACCGCGCAAATGGCGACGAAAACCGCACTATCTGCCTTATTCCTTCTTCCGCACACGGCACCAATCCGGCCAGTGCGCAGATGGCAGGCATGAAAGTGGTTGTCGTCAACTGCCTCGAAGACGGTGACATTGATGTGGCCGATCTGAAAGCCAAGGCAGAACAGTATCGCGATACGCTGTCGGCGCTGATGATCACTTATCCGTCCACCCATGGCGTGTTTGAAGAAACTATCCGTGAAATCTGCACAATCATTCATGCGAATGGCGGTCAGGTTTACTTCGACGGTGCGAACCTCAATGCGCTCGTTGGTCTGGCACGTCCGGCCGATATCGGTGCTGACGTTTGCCACATGAACCTGCATAAAACTTTCTGCATTCCGCATGGCGGCGGCGGTCCGGGCATTGGCCCGATCGGCGTTGGCGCACATTTGGCACCATTCCTGCCAGGTCACGTGAACGCAGGCAGCGACAATGCGGTTTCCGCTGCACCATTCGGCAGTGCGTCGATCCTCGTTATCACATGGATGTATATCCGTATGATGGGCGGCGCCGGTCTGAAAAATGCAACGGAAGTGGCCATTCTCAATGCGAACTATATTGCTGAGCGCCTGAAGGATCATTATCCGATCCTTTATACCGGTGCGAACAATCGTGTGGCGCATGAGTGCATCGTTGACACCCGCGTGTTGAAAGACAAAGCCGGTGTGACCGTTGAAGATGTTGCCAAGCGTCTGATCGATTACGGCTTCCACGCACCGACCATGTCATGGCCGGTTGCCGGCACGCTGATGGTTGAACCGACTGAATCCGAATCCAAGGCAGAAGTGGATCGTCTTTGCGACGCCATGATCTCCATCGCCAAGGAAGCGGCTAAGGTCGAAGCCGGTGAATGGCCGCAGGATGACAATCCGCTGGCGAATGCACCTCATACCGTTGCAGACACCATGCTCGACGACTGGAAACATCCGTACTCCCGCAAGGAAGCAGCCTTCCCTGCGAAAAATATGGATCCGGCTTCCAAATATTGGGCTCCGGTATCGCGTATCGACAACGTA
>NZ_ANNO01000345.1:0-1560 GCF_000409565.1 Pseudochrobactrum sp. AO18b | reverse complement strand
CCTGATGAAAATCAGGGCCTTTTTCTTTTACCGACACGTCATAGCACCGCCCTATGCGACATTAGTCTAACCTCATGCAAATTTTGCTTTCCCTTGAAAGCACACAGGAGTAATCGCTCAGGGTGTTTGCCAGCGCTGCGGAATCAGCGCCCGCCGGCAAAGCATGCAGAAAACAAAAACAGAATATTTTCTTGGATTTAGGAGGGAAAATATTCTGGCAGATGAATTGTGAGGCATACTGAATGGATACTGCATCGGGGCACCCGCATTCCCAAGAGGAAGAGCCGCATCTTGCCCGTAATCTCAAAAACCGCCATTTGCAGCTGATCGCCATCGGCGGTGCTATTGGTACCGGCCTTTTCATGGGCTCGGGCAAAACAATTTCGCTCGCAGGCCCGTCAATCCTGCTGGTCTATGCGATTATCGGCTTTATGCTGTTTTTCGTAATGCGCGCTTTGGGCGAGCTGTTACTGTCCAATCTGAATTATCGCTCTTTTGCTGATTTTGCCGGTGATTATCTCGGATCATGGGCGCAGTTTTTTACCGGCTGGACCTATTGGCTGTGCTGGATTGTTACCGGTATTGCCGATGTTGTGGCCGTTGCCGGTTATATGTCGTTCTGGTTCCCTGAGCTGGCCTTGTGGATTCCCGCCCTTGGCCTGATCGTGGTTTTGGTTGCGCTGAACTTGCCGAATGTGCGCAATTTCGGTGAAATCGAATTCTGGTTCGCGCTGATTAAGATTGTTGCCATTGTTGCGCTGATTATTACCGGCGTTGTCATGCTCAGTTCCGGCTATGTGTCACCAAACGGCACTGCGGCTTCCATTACCCATTTGTGGGATCAGGGCGGCTTCTTCCCGAATGGTTTCTTCGGTTTTGTTGCCGGTTTCCAGATCGCGGTTTTCGCTTTTGTCGGTATTGAGCTTGTTGGTACCGCCGCTGCTGAAACCGAAAATCCGGAGCGCAATCTGCCAAAGGCGATCAACTCGATCCCTGTGCGTATTGTGCTGTTCTATCTCGGTTCGCTCTTTGTCATCATGACTGTGATGCCTTGGAACCAAGTTGACCCGTCGAGCAGTCCGTTTGTCGCCATGTTCTCGCTCGCAGGCCTCGGCATTGCCGCGCATGTCGTGAATTTCGTGGTGCTGACCTCTGCGGCTTCGAGCGCCAATTCCGGTATTTACTCGACATCGCGTATGATTTTTGGTCTGGCAAGCTATGCTCTGGCACCAAAAACACTGGGCAAACTGAACCACCGTCATGTGCCGGTCAATGCGCTGTTCTTCTCCTGCACATTCCTGCTCGCAGGTGTTGTGCTGCTTTACGCAGGACAGAGCATTATTGAAGCTTTCACCATTGTGACCACGATTTCGGCTCTGCTGTTTATCTTTGTCTGGTCGATCATTCTGGCATCTTATGTGCAATATCGTCGTAAGCGTCCTGATCTCCATGCGAAATCAAACTTCAAAATGCCGGGCGGTTATGCAGCCATCATTATGGTGTTTGCGTTCTTTGCTTTCATCCTCTGGGCATTGGCACAGCAGGCAGACACAGCACAGG
>NZ_ANNO01000344.1:0-3436 GCF_000409565.1 Pseudochrobactrum sp. AO18b | reverse complement strand
GTCCCCTTTTTTATTACAACAAAATCCAGCGTATCAGCGGTGCGGCAAAGACATTGACCAGACCGACCAACACCATCACCAGACCGGCGATCGTGCCTTCTTCCTTACCCAATTGCTGGGCTTTGGCCACACCTGCACCATGCGCGCCCATGCCGAACAGAGCACCCCGGGCAAGGCCGGATTTCAACGGCAGGAAGCGCAATAAAGTATCACCGAGTGCTGCACCGATCACACCGGTGACAACCACAAACAGAGCTGTCAGGTTCGGAATACCGCCGATATCTTCCGACAAAGCCATGGCAAAAGGCGAAGTCACAGAACGCGGGATCAGGCTAAGACGCAGACTGCCATCAAGACTGAGCAGCGAAGCCAGCCCCCATGCCGAGAGAATGGCAACAGAACTGCCGACCAGCACACCAAACAACAGAACCGGCCAATATTGCCGGATGACTGCCCGTTGTTCATAAATCGGCACCGCAAAAGCAACGGTTGCAGGACCAAGCAGCATCACCAGCCAATGTGTTGCGCTATTATATTCCGCATAGCTGGTGCGCATCAGCAGCACTGCCGCAATCAGCAAAACCGGCGCGGCAATGAGCGGTGAAAACCAGACACGCGGCCAGCGACGGTAAAGCTTTTTCGCCAGCAGATAGAACAGGATCGTTGCCGCAGACCACAGCACCATCATTCCGAGTGCGGGGGTGAGATAGTCCATGATCCTGCTCATGATGAATGTCTCATCTTTTGCAAATGACGGCTCAGACGCAAACCCGCTTCAACTGCCAACGCGGTGGAGATCATAACAATGACCGTGCCCAGCAAAATAACCGCGAGAATTTTCAGACCCAGCAGACCGAAAAACTCATGGTGATCGAGTACGGCAAGAACCGCAGGGATAAAGAACAGCAGCATCTCTGCCAGATACCATTGCGCACCACGGCGCACGGTCAGCAGGTTCATACCGCCGGTCATCAAAAGTATGAATAACAGGAACAAGCCGATGACACTGCCCGGCACAGGCAGATGCGTTATTCTGGCGATACCCTCCCCCAAAGCCCAGAAACCGGCGATCAAAGCGATCTGGCCGATCCGGCTGTTTTGTACCCAATGGCGGACTCCTCCCGACATTTGAGCTGGAGACATTTTATGGCACTCTTTTCATGCAAATTAATTTTCTCCTTTATACGCCAACCCCATTCATGATAAAAATGAATTGATTGAATAGAATTAAGTCCCAATTGGAATAGCAATGGAACTGCGCACATTACGGATATTCGCCGAGGTTGTCCGCCAAGGCGGTTTCACACAGGCTGCCAAGACTGTTTTCCTCACGCAATCAGCTGTCAGCAAAGCCGTGCGTCAGCTTGAAGACGAACTTGGCGTGACCCTGCTCGACCGCAACGGTCATAAATCGGTGATGACCGATGCCGGTGAAGTGGTATTCCAACGCGCCTTACGTATGCTGGCAGAACAGGATGATCTAAAAACCGAACTGGCAGAATTGCAGGGACTGACCAAAGGTGTGCTGCGGCTCGGATTACCGCCGATCGGCAGTGACGCACTATTTGCACCAATGTTTGCGATTTACCGTCGTCTTTATCCCGGTATTGATATTCATCTTGTTGAACATGGCAGTAAAAAACTGGAAGATATGGTGCGCGACGGCGAAGTGGATCTTGGCGCCTCCCTCTTGCCTGCGCCTGATGAATTTGACTGGCAGAATGTCCGCAAAGAGCCGATTGATGTGCTGATCCCCGCTTCGCACCCGCTGGCCGATCAGCCCATTATTGCCTTGAAACAATTACAGGATATGCCGTTTATCCTGTTTGACAGTGCTTTTGCGCTCAATCCGATTATTCTGAATGCCTGTCGCAGTCAGGGCTTCACGCCGTCCATTGCCGCACGCTCCAGCCAGATTAATTTCATCATCGAGCTGGTTTATGCAGGGCTTGGTATCGGCTTTCTCCCGCGTCTGATTGCCGAACAACGGGTGCGCGACGGTGTCCGCCATATTACACTGACAGAACCCGATCTTTCATGGGACATGGCATGGGTCTGGCGGCGCGGCGCTTATCTGCCTCATGCGGCGCGTGCATGGCTGGAACTGGCAGCGCGTTTTCAGCACGGATAAGGGCTGACAGGCATTATTGTCAGGAAATTCAGGCTCGTTTCTCCCGAACCGTCTGATAAAACCGCACATATCCAAGCTGGGCATTGCCGAGTTGATGCGCAGAATTCATGACTAAAGTGCAAATAAGGGTTTGCAGTTTTGGGGTAGTCGTCTGAGAATGAGCCAAATTTTTCGGGAGATAGTAAATGAGTGACATGACAAAATTTTCATGGAGCGATCCGTTCCTGCTCGATGATCAGTTGTCTGATGATGAACGCATGATCCGCGATTCCGCTGCGGCTTTTGCCAAGAGCGAACTGCTGCCGCGCATTGAAGAAGCCTATCTTGAAGAAGCTGTGCAGCCTGAACTGTTCCGCCTGATGGGTCAGGCCGGTCTGCTCGGTGTGACATTGCCGGAAAAATACGGCGCGGCTGAAGCCAATTATGTTTCCTACGGTCTTGTTGCCCGCGAAGTAGAGCGCATTGACTCCGGCTATCGTTCGATGATGAGCGTGCAGTCCTCACTCGTGATCTACCCGATTTTTGCCTATGGTTCGGAAGAGCAGAAAGACAAATATCTGCCGGGTCTGGTATCCGGCGAGCTGATCGGCTGCTTTGGCCTGACCGAGCCTGATGCCGGTTCCGATCCTGCAGGCATGAAAACCCGTGCGGAAAAAACCGCGACCGGCTACAAGCTGCACGGCTCGAAAATGTGGATTTCCAACTCCCCGATCGCCGATGTGTTCGTTGTCTGGGCGAAATCCGTTGCCCATGACAATCAAATCCGCGGTTTTGTGCTTGAAAAAGGCATGAAAGGTCTGAGCGCACCGAAGATCGGCGGCAAGCTTTCCCTGCGTGCTTCCGTCACCGGTGAAATCGTGATGGACGGCGTGGAAGTCGGCGAAGATGCGCTGCTGCCAAATGTTTCCGGTCTTAAAGGTCCGTTCGGCTGCCTCAACCGCGCCCGCTATGGTATTTCCTGGGGTGTTCTCGGTGCGGCAGAAGATTGCTGGCACCGTGCGCTGCAATATGGCCTGGATCGTAAGCAGTTCAACCGTCCGCTGGCGCAGACACAGCTTTTCCAGAAGAAACTGGCCGATATGCAGACAGAAATCACGCTCGGCCTTCAGGGCTCGCTGCGTGTTGGCCGTCTGATGGATGACCATAAATTTGCACCGGAAATGATTTCGCTGATGAAGCGCAACAATTGCGGTAAAGCGCTCGACATCGCCCGTCAGGCTCGCGACATGCATGGCGGCAACGGTATTCAGATCGAATATCACGTGATGCGTCATTCGCAGAATCTGGAAACAGTGAATACCTATG
>NZ_ANNO01000343.1:0-1120 GCF_000409565.1 Pseudochrobactrum sp. AO18b | reverse complement strand
GGGTTTTTCATATCCGGAGCAAATCTGATGCAGGCGCCGTTGGAAGGCATTAAAGTCGTTGAACTGGCACGTATTCTTGCAGGGCCGTGGATCGGCCAGACATTGGCTGATCTCGGTGCCGATATCATTAAAGTAGAAAGCCCTGAGGGCGATGATACCCGCAAATGGGGTCCGCCTTATATTGACGACGGTGCGGAACAGTCAGCCGCCTATTATCATGCCTGCAATCGCGGTAAACGCTCGATCATCTGCGATTTTCGTGAAGATGCAGGGCGTGAGACCGTACTCAAACTCATCAAAGATGCCGATATTGTCATCGAGAATTTCAAACTCGGCGGCCTGAAAAAATACGGCCTTGATTATGAAACCCTGAAGGAAGTCAATCCGCGTCTGATCTATTGCTCCGTCACCGGTTTCGGTCATGACGGGCCTTATGCAGCGCGTGCCGGTTATGATTTCATGATTCAGGGCATGAGCGGCATTATGGATATTACCGGCGAGCCGAAAGGCGAGCCGCAGAAAATCGGCGTGGCACTGGTCGATATTATCACCGGTCTTTACGGTGTCATCGGTATTCAGTCCGCGCTGCTGCATCGTCAGGTAACAGGTCTCGGTCAGCATATTGATATGTCACTGTTTGATTGCATGACCGGCGTTCTCGCCAATCAGGCAATGAATTTCCTCGCTTCCGGCGTAGCGCCGAAACGTCTCGGCAATGCGCATCCGAATATTGCGCCTTATCAGACATTGCCGGTGAAAGACGGCTATTTCATCATCGCCTGCGGTAATGACGGTCAATTCGCCAAACTGGCAGGTTTGCTGGAGCTGTCGGAACTGGCTGAGGATGAGAAATTCCGCACCAATGCGGCCCGCGTACAAAACCGTGATGAACTGACAGCTCAGCTTGAAGCAAAAACATCTGCATGGTTGCGCGATGATCTGTTAGCCGCACTGGAAAAGCTCGCTGTACCGGCAGGGCCGATCAATACAATTGCCGACGTGTTCAGTGACCCGCAATTCATCGCCCGCCAGATGCGTGTGGACAATCAAGGTGTTCCGGGACTGCGCACGCCGCTGAAATTCTCCAATGCAGAGCTTAAAACAGGTCTGCGCTCCCCGC
>NZ_ANNO01000342.1:0-8819 GCF_000409565.1 Pseudochrobactrum sp. AO18b | reverse complement strand
TGCCAACATATTGCTGTTACAAAACTGACTCGTGATTTGGCTGATTTGCCTTCAGAATGAAGGTCTTGCCTGCTAAAATGGCGGGGTTTTTATCCACATAAAGGCAATTTTTTTTCATCAGCCATATTTATTGTATTTTACTTAAATTATCAGTGTTGATAAAATATTTTATCCCATTGAATAATATGATTTTATGGCAATTTGTTTTAGTTTCGTTCTTTGTAATAAAATTTTAGAATTAGCCAATAATATTGCGATTAATAACAAAGTTTCTCTTTTGTTTTAAAATAATCTCCTTCGACTAAAGGCGCACGACTGAGAACTGAAAATAGATGTTTGACTCTGCCTGAAAAACTCATACTAGAATCCGTCTCAGTACTTTAACAGGGAGGGTTATATGTATCGTAAAATTTTGCTCGCAGGTGTCTGCGCACTCACACTGACCGGCGCTTTTGCCGGTGCAGCATCTGCCGAAGTCGTTCTGAACCGTGGTAACGACACAGATCCGGCAACATTGGATCATCACCGCACATCCACCGTTTCCGAAGGCCGCATCATGGCCGATCTCTATGACGGCCTTGTCCGTCAGAGCGCCAAAGGCGAAGCTGTTGCTGCCACCGCCAAGTCCTGGGATATTTCCGAAGACGGTCTGGTTTACACATTCCACCTGCGTGACGATGCCAAATGGTCGAATGGCGATCCGGTAACTGCCGGTGATTTCCTGTTCACATTCCGCCGCATTATGGATCCTAAAACTGCTGCCGGTTATGCCAGCATGCTATTCCCGATCAAAAACGCTGAAGATGTGGTTGGTGGTAAGAAACCACTTGAAGATCTGGGCGTTGAAGCGGTCGATGATCTGACCCTCAAAATCACCCTGAAAGGCCCGACACCGTATTTTCTTGAGCTGCTGACCCACCAGACCGGTCTGCCGATGAACAAGAAAAGCGTTGAAGAAAACGGCGATAAATTCACAACGCCGGGCAAAATGGTCACCAATGGTGCCTATCAGCTGGTCAGCTTTACACCAAACGACAAAATCGTCATGAAGAAGAATCCGAATTTCTATGACGCCGATCAGGTCAAGATCGATGTTGTTAACTGGATTCCTTTCGAAGACCGCGCCAGCTGCATGCGCCGCTTTGAAGCCAAAGAAGTGCAGGTCTGCTCCGACGTTCCGTCCGAACAGATGGACTATGTGAAGAGCAAACTGGCTAAAGAATTCCGTATTGCCCCTTATCTCGGCTCCTATTATCTGCCGGTTAAAGGTAAAGTTGCCGACAGTAAACTGAAAGACCCGCGTGTTCGTGAAGCCATCTCCATGGCGATTGACCGTGAATTCATGGCAGAACAGGTCTGGCAGGGCACTATGCTTCCGGCCTATTCCGTGGTTCCTCCGGGCATTGCCAATTATGTTGAAGGCGGTGTGAAGGCTGAATATGCCGACAAAGACATGCTGGAACGTGAAGATAAAGCTAAAGAGCTTTTGAAAGAAGCCGGTGTTGAGCCGGGCAGCTTGTCAATCGAACTGCTCTATAACACATCCGAGAACCACAAGAACACAATGGCCGCGATTGCGGATATGCTGAGCAATATCGGCATCAAAGCCACGCTCAATGAAACCGAAGGTGCTACCTATTTCAACTTCCTGCGTGAAGATGGTCCTTTTGACATCGCCCGCGCAGGCTGGATCGGCGATTATAATGATCCGCAGAACTTCCTGTTCCTGACCCAGAGTGACGTCAGCTTTAACTATTCCAAGTGGAAGAACAAAGACTACGATGCTCTGATGGCTAAAGCTGAAGCCACAACAGATCTTAAAGCCCGCGCGGAAATTCTTGCCGATGCGGAACGTCTGTTGCTCAAAGAAACAGCCGTTATTCCGGTGCTGTATTATTCATCACGCGCTCTGGTCTCCGAAAATATCGAAGGCTGGTATGACAATTTGATGGATGCACACGCAACCCGCTGGCTGTCGCTCAAACAGTAAGTATTTTTACTGGCAGGCTGCATATTCACCTATGCAGCCTGTTGCATATCAAACTATTTTAACTTTGCCGCAGCCATTATTTTTATGAAGGTTGCAGTCAGGAAAATTATATGTTGAGCTATACGCTGCGGCGGCTGGCCAGCGCGATCCCGACGATATTTATCATCATCACGCTGACCTTCTTCATGATCCGGCTTGTTCCGGGCGGCCCGTTTGATCTTGAGCGCCCGATTGATCCGCTGATCCTCGAAAACCTGAAAAAAGCCTATAATATGGATGCGCCTTTATGGCAGCAATATCTGATTTATTTAGGCAATCTGCTTCAGGGTGATCTGGGCCCGAGCTTTGCCCGCCGTGACTTTACGGTCAATGATCTGTTCGCTTCCGGCCTGCCGGTTTCCATCATGCTCGGTGGTCTGGCTCTCACACTTGCCGCCATTCTCGGCACATTGCTGGGTGCACTTGCTGCCCTGCGCCAGAATTCATGGCTGGATTATACCATTGTTGCCGTAGCAACATTCGGCATCACCACCCCCAATTTCGTTGTCGCACCGCTGCTCAGCCTGTTCTTCGGCGTTATTCTCGGCTGGGTACCTGCCGGTGGCTGGTCTTCCGCCAATTTCACCTATTGGATTTTGCCGATCACCACACTGGCACTGCCGCAAGTGGCGGTGATTGCCCGCTTAGTGCGCGGCTCAACCATTGAAGCCCTGCGTGCCAACCATGTGCGCACCGCCCGTGCCTATGGTCTGCCTGCCCGCATCGTCGTCGGCGTTCATGCATTGCGTGCCGCTCTTCTGCCTGCTGTCTCCTATCTGGGGCCGACAGCTGCAGCTTTGCTCACCGGTTCGGTCGTTGTGGAAACCATTTTCGGTATTCCGGGTATCGGTCGCTATTTCGTACAAGGCGCATTGGGGCGCGACTATACATTGGTGATGGGCACTGTTGTCGTCATCTCGGTCTTTGTCGTGCTGTTCAACCTCGTTGTTGACCTGATCTATGCTTATCTTGATCCGCGGGTGCGCTATGACTGATATCTCAACAAATATGCCGTCTCACGGTGCACCGGAAGGCAACACAGCTGTTGCCGGCCGTTCCCTCTGGCAGGATGCATGGATCAGACTTCGCCGCAACCGCGCCGCTGTTGCCAGTGCCGTTGTGCTGATTTTTCTGTCACTCGTCGGTATTTTCGGGCCGATGGTCAGCCCGCATCCCTATGAAAAAATCTATCCGCAATTTGTGCGCGTAGCACCAAGCCTTGAAGCCTATCCGCGTGCGGATACGATTATTCCCGGCCTTGAACGGGAAATGGCGCGCGCGCGCCTGAAAGGCGGAGAACCGGAGCTTGCCGGTTCGAAACTCACTATTGACGTGACCTCAAGTGCGGGACGTGAACTGGATCAGCGCGTTCTGCGTTATTTCGAACGCTCCGATCTGTTCAGCAATCCGAGCCTTGAACTGGCAGCCGACAAGCTGAGCGGCAAGCTTTCGCTGGATGTGGCACGGAATTACTTTTTCTTCGGCACCGATAATCTCGGCCGCGATATGATGACCCGTACCTTTATCGGGGTACGTATCTCATTGGCTATCGGTCTGCTGGCTTCTGTTATGGCGCTTGTACTTGGCGTCAGCTATGGCGCTATTTCCGGCTATCTCGGCGGGCGCGCTGACAATATCATGATGCGTATTGTCGATATTCTCTATTCTCTGCCCTTCATTTTCTTCGTCATTCTGATGCTGGTGTTTTTCGGGCGGTCGATCATCATCATCTTCATTGCCATCGGTGCAACGGAATGGCTGGATATGGCACGTATTGTGCGCGGTCAGACCCTGAGCCTCAAACGGCAGGAATTTGTGCAGGCGGCAGAAGCGCTCGGTGCAACACGACGCGGTATTATTACCCGTCATATTATTCCGAACGCGCTGGGGCCGGTGATTGTTTTCGTTACCCTGCTGGTACCGAAAGCCATTCTGCTTGAAAGCTTGCTGTCCTTCCTCGGTCTTGGTGTTCAGGACCCGATGACATCGCTCGGCCTGCTGATCTCTGAAGGGGCGCAGAATATGCGTGGCGCTTCATGGCAGCTGATTTTCCCTGCAGTCACCCTGACACTCATTCTCTTTGCGCTGAACTTCCTGGGCGACGGCCTGCGTGACAGCCTTGATCCGAAGGACCGTTAAGATGACAGCAGAAACAGTCTTATCTGTACGCGATCTGCGCGTGACATTTGAAACCAATGACGGACCGGTTCATGCGGTACGCGGTATCAGCCTTGATGTGAAGTCCGGCGAGACCGTCGCAATTGTCGGTGAGTCCGGTTCCGGCAAAAGCCAGACAACCATGGCGATCATGGGATTGCTATCGTCGAATGGTAAAGCGACCGGTCAGGCGCTTTATCGCGGTCAGGATCTGGTCGGCATGTCCGACAAAGAGCTGAATAAGATCCGTGGTGCCAAAATCACCATGATTTTTCAGGAGCCGATGACCTCGCTTGATCCGCTCTATAAAATCGGCGATCAGCTGGCCGAGCCTTTGCGTTTCCATCGCGGAATGAGCAAAGCGCAGGCACGTCCGCGCATTCTGGAACTGCTGAAACTGGTCGGCATTCCCGAACCGGAACGTCGCATCGACAGCTATCCTTATGAGTTGTCAGGTGGTCAGCGCCAGCGTGTGATGATCGCGATGGCATTGGCGAATGATCCGGATATCCTGATAGCCGACGAACCGACAACGGCGCTGGATGTGACCATTCAAGCGCAAATTCTGGAACTGCTGGCCGATTTGCAGAAGCGCCTCGGCATGGCCATCGTTTTCATTACCCATGATCTGGGTATTGTGAAACGTTTTGCCGATCAGGTCTGCGTCATGCGCTCCGGTGAAGTGGTTGAAAGCGGTGCAACGGAGAAAATTTTTTCCTCTCCCGAGCATGCCTATACAAAAATGCTGCTTGATGCAGAGCCGGAAGGCACCAAAGCCGCACCACCGGCAACTGCACCTTTGCTGATTGAGGCAGATGATGTGTCTGTCACTTTCAATCTGGCAAAAGGCTGGTTGAAACCGCAGACGGTTCTGCGCGCGGTGGATGGTATTTCGCTCAACCTCAAACAGGGGCAGACCATCGGCATTGTGGGGGAATCCGGTTCGGGTAAATCTACGCTTGGCCGTGCTATCCTGCGCCTGCTGAAATCAGACGGGCGTATTGCTTATCTCGGCAAAGAGCTACCGACAGACCCGCAGGAAATGCGCCCGAAACGGCGCGAATTACAGCTGGTGTTTCAGGATCCGTTCGGCTCGCTCAGCCCGCGTATGACAGTGGGGCGGATCATCACCGAAGGGCTGCTGATCCATGAGCCGAAACTCTCTGCCAAAGAGCGGGATATCCGTGCCGGTGAAGCGCTGAAAGAAGTTGGTCTTGAGCCTTCAATGCGCAATCGCTATCCGCATGAGTTTTCCGGCGGACAGCGTCAGCGTATTGCGATTGCACGTACCATGATCCTGAAACCGAAAGTCATTGTACTGGACGAACCGACCAGTGCGCTTGACCGCTCGGTGCAGAAACAGGTGGTGACTTTGCTGCGTGATTTGCAGGAAAAATACGGCCTGTCCTATCTGTTCATCAGCCATGATCTGGCAGTGGTACGCGCCCTCTCCGATTATATTCTGGTGATGAAAACCGGTAAGGTCGTCGAAGAAGGCCAGACCGAGCAGATTTTCGATGCACCGCGTGAGGATTATACCAAAGCACTGATGCAGGCTTCCATGAGCGAAAAACGCTTCGGAGCGTAAAGATCAAAAGGCCGGAATTTATGTTCCGGCCTTTTATTTTTAATCCAGCACTTTACCGGGATTAAGAATATTATGCGGATCAAGCGCCGCTTTCAGTGTTTTCAGAGTCTGCAATTCGGCAGCGCTGCGGCTGTAATGCAGCCACGGTTTTTTATGCAGGCCGATACCGTGTTCCGCTGAAACCGAGCCTTTAAATGTGCGGATAATGTCATAGACAATATCTTCAACCGCACGGTCATCTTCGGTAAAATCCGTATATTTCGTAATATCAATATGGAAATTACAATCACCGACATGGCCGAAAAACAGGCTGGTCATACCCGGATAGCGGTTCTGCAATGCTGCCTGAATAGCATCTACTGCTGCACCGATCTGTGTTTGCGGGACTGACACGTCAAAACCAATGCACGGGCCTTCATGGGTCATGATTTCCGCAATGGCATCGCGCATTGTCCAGAATTCTTCGGCCTCACGATGGGATTGAGCAATGGCAGCATCGGCAATCCAACCCTCTTCCAAAGCATGTTCCAGAACCGACTGGAACAAATCCGCTTCCGCATCCGGTTCAGCGCCCTGCATATCCATCAACACATAAAGCGGATAGCTGCCTTCGAGTGGTGCGCGGGCATATTTCGCAGCCATATTGTAATAGTCGCCCCACATGGCTTCAAAAGCGCTGACGCGACCGGAAAGACGCTTTTGCGCATAATTCAGCAAATTCAGGGCATTCTCAAAATTCTCAAGCGCAACGACTGCGGCATTGGCACCGCCAATCCCCGGACGCAGACGCAGCACGGCACGGGTCACAACCCCCATTGTCCCTTCCGCACCGATAAACAGATGCTTCATGTCCAGCGCCGCATTGTTTTTCGGCATTTCATTCATCATGCTGAGAATTGTGCCGTCTGCCAGCACCGCTTCAAGCCCCAGTACCAAATCACGGGTCATGCCATAGCGGATCACACGATTGCCGCCCGCATTGGTGGAAATATTGCCGCCGATCTGGCAGGAACCGCGCGCGCCCAGATCCAGCGCAAAATTCATGCCTGCATTGCGCGCTGCATCCTGAATATTCTGCAAAATGGCACCGGCCTCGACAATCATCGTTCCTGCCTGCGCATTGATTGTCTCAATGCGGTTCATATTGCGCAGCGACAGAAGCACACAATCCTGTACCGGCACCGCGCCGCCGGCAAGGCCGGTCAGTCCGCCCTGCGGTACAACAGCGACACGGTGTTCATTACAGAGTTTCAGAATTTCAGAAACAGTTTGTGTATCCCGCGGCAAAACCAGAGCCAGCGGTGTACCGCCCTGCTCGTCGCTCCAGTCACTCAGATGCGAAATATCAAGATCAGAACCAATTTGAATGTCTTTACCGAGAAGACCGGATAGTTTTTCCAGCAGTAAGTGCCGGACAGAAGCGCTTTGCATTTCATTCCCCTTGATTTGTGAGATTATGTTTATTGGAATTGGCTCTGAATTGTTATAGGGATTTACAAAATTATTACGCTTCAGGTCGTTCTGTTTTTTAATAAGTTCGGCAGCAATCATCCTGCGGTCAAAATTAATATTGCCCGTCTTTTTACTGAGGTTTCTCATGCCATTGAATATGTCCCGCTCTGTTTTTGCCAAAACTTTCGTTCTGACTGCTGTGATCGCGCCGCTTTGGGCTGGCACTGCACTGGCATGGACAGGTGATGATGTTGCAAAGCGTCTGCAGGCTCTGCTCAAAGAACAGATGGTGGAACTGACATTCTCCAAAGCAGAAACCGACGGCAAAAATGTCATTCTGCATGATGCAAAAGCACAGCTTGCTCTGCCTAAAACTTCGACTGACGAAACAGAAGAAGTGGAAAAGGACGAGAAAGACAACGCCCCTGTTAATCTCGGCAAGATTACGCTGAGCAATATTACCGAGGGCGAAGGCGATGTTTATCTCGTTGAAAAAGCCGCATTTGATGATGTTAAAATCGTTGAAGACAACAGCGTTTTCACCACCTCTGATATCCGCTTCAACAATGTCAAACTGACCAAGGACCCGAAAGTCGATCTGCTCGGCCGTATGCAATATGCCGAGAGCTTTCATCTCGGTGCCATCAGTGTCACGGTCGAAGGCAAGCCGGTTTTTGAACTGAACGGCGTACATTTCGCGCAGGAACCTTTCAGCAAAGAAAAAGCCAGCAATTATAGCTGGGGCATTGAGGCGCTGAAGGTTGATCTTGAAGAAGCGAACCGCATTGATCAGGAAAAGAAGAAAAAAGAAGCCGCTGAGTTTCAGAAATCTGTAGAAGAAGCCACGAAAGCGGCAGAAGAAGCTGCGCAGGAAGCAGCAGAAGCGACCACCGAAAGTGCTGCACCGGCAACCGATGATGCCGCCCCTGCTGACAAGGCTGATGCTGCGGTTGCAGCCGATGCGAATCCAGATATTGCCACAGACAATACTGACGAGACGGTTGAAGACAGCGGCGACGCGGAAGAACTGGCAGAAGATACCAGTGATCTGGACATGGACGCAATCCGTGCGCTCGGACTGGAAAAAATTCACCTGACCATGGATGGCAAAGGCACCTGGTCACCTTATAGCGGCGAATATACTGTCGATCAGATGACCATTAGCGGTCAGAATATCGGTACCTATAATTATAAGCTCGCAATGGGTGGTTATAATCTGAAATTCATCAAAGCTGTGCAGGATCTGCTGACCAGTGTGATGGAAGACGGCGGCGACAACACTTCCATGCAGATTGCAGCCGTAGGCATGTTGCAGAACCTGTCCATCAGCAATATGGAATTGCGTTACGATGATGCTAATTTCTTCGGCAAAGTGCTGGACTATCAGGCAAAAGAACGCGGTATTACCCGTGAAGCGCTCGTACAGGAAATGAAAGACCAGCTGCAGATCGGCGTTGCTTATTTTGAAAATGAGCCGCTCGTTGTTGAGGCCGCTAAGGCCGTGGGCGAATATCTGGATGCACCGAAATCAATCAGCTTTAAAATCCAGCCGGAAAATTCGGTGACCTTCGGTATTCTGACAGCGGTTGGTAT
>NZ_ANNO01000341.1:0-8299 GCF_000409565.1 Pseudochrobactrum sp. AO18b | reverse complement strand
CTGCATCTCCGGATGCAGGCTTTTTTATATCTTCATTGCGTATCAGAGCTGATGCAGACGCACATCCGGATACACATCCTGCGCGATCTCACATAAATGCTGGTGATGGGTCAGATAGATCACCTGCCCCTGACCGGCCATTTGTGTGAAAAGCCGGAAAGTTTCCCGCGCACGGTCATCGTCAAATGTTTCCATAATATCATCAGCGATAAACGGCATCGGACGGCGCGACACAAATTCATAATAACCGGCGATACGCAAAGCCAGATAAAGCTGAAACCGTGTGCCCTTAGACAATTGATCCGCCGTTTTTGAACTGCCATCAGCAGCCACTGCAATCAGAATTTCGCTGTCCTTATCGGTCTGTGTTGTCAGCTGGCGATAACTGCCCTGACTGATCGCGGCAAAGGCCTCTGATGCCTGCGCCATCATGGATGAGCGATGCTGATCGCGATAAAGGCGCAAAGCCTGCTCCGCCGCGCTGATGCCAAAACGCAGACGCAAATATTGTTTCGATTTCTCTTCAATCTCCAGCAATAAGGTACGGCGCTGTTCATCCAGCTTTGCAGCACTGTCATCACCGGCCTGTGCCTCACGCAAAAGCTGCTCAGCCTGCATTTTCAGGCGATATTGTTCCTGTTTATGCCTGTCCTGTGCCTCATCCTGTTCACGCAGACCCAGTAATTGTTCTTTGAGCTCAGCACTATCGGCTTGCGCCAGCAGGTCTTCAGCTTCTGCCGAATTTGCCAGTTTCAGCAAATGGATAATCGTTTGCTCTTCATCCGTAAGCATTTGTTCCAGCTGCGCTTTTTTAGCACCGGCCTGAATTTTAAAACCGGCATCTTCCAGCGTATCCGCCTGCAATTGCGTGAGCATTGCCTGCTTTCTGGCATTCAGCTCACTGGCTTTCTGGTTCAGTTGCAACCTGTGCTGTTCCGCTTCCGCCAGACGACCTTTCAGCTCTTGCAGTTTTTTGTGCTCTTCTTCCGCTTTACGAATGCGCTGTGCGCTATGCAGAGCAAGCTCAGCGACCGGAATCCCTACGCCCGCTGAAGTCTGCACAGGCAAACCAAGACGCTTCGCCAAAGCTTGCGTCTCACGACTATAGGCTGCCTGATCGTCGTGCATCGCATGGATACGTTGCGCCAGATCATGACTGCGCTCCAGTGCCGGAGCCAGTTCTGCCATCAGGTTCAGAATTTCACGCACCTCATCCAGCGCCGGAACAGCATCCGCCGGCCCCAGCCATGTGGCCTGACAAGTGCTTGCCCAGTCTTGCTGCCACTGCACATCCTGTGCCTGAATCTCATCAGCATCTTTACAACGTCGGCGCAGTTCCTGCTCCCGCTCCGCCAATTCGGTCTGCAAACCGGCATAAAGCTGAAAACTGTCATGCAGAGTGACGGCTTGCGTCTGGAGTGCGCTTAAGCCAGTTTCCGCAACAGCTACACCGACCTGTTGTAGTGCCGTAGTCAGATCAGTTTCCGCTTGCCTGATCTGTACCAGCTTTTCATCACGTGACCGGCAGGCGCGCAACCAAAGCTGACGTTTTTGTAGTAAAGCTTCACGCTTCTCCATCCAACGCAATAAACTGCCCGCTGTTAGGTTCTCTTTGCAGACCGGTACAAGCTGTTGCTGCCATATAGCGAGACGTGCTTCCACCGCCTGCAATTCCGTCTGCGCCGCCGTGCCGGAATTTTGAAGATAGAGGTTCTGTGCCTCAAGCACAGCAAGCCGTTCCCGCAATTGCATGGCGCGGGCAAATTCTGCAGCCTGTGTCAGCCTGTTATGCACGGCCTGATCGTCTTGCATCAGATAGCGCTCAAACGCATCTGCACTTTCACTGCTCAGGCTCTTGCGATGCTGCTGCCATGCGGCATTGCGGTTTTGGCGCAGCTCCGCGGCCTGTTCCTGTGTGATAACCAGACTATTTTGCTGTACAGCCTGCAATTGCGCGCGCAATTGCACCATTTCATCGGTGTTTTTGGCCTGATTATCCTGTGTCTGTTGCCAGCGGTTTTGCAGCGCCTGCAACTCCCGCCCTGCGGCTTCCACTTCCGCCACATCCGGCACTGCCATGGTGGCGAGTAGCTTCAGATCAGTCTCAAAATCATCCTGATGATAAGGCAGTGCCTGCCAGATTTCATGCAGTTGCGCTTCTTCTTCCCGTGCAGCCTGATCGGCCAGTTGCAAAGAATTGCTCAAATCCTCACTGCGCAAACGGTTCAGCATATCATGCAGGTAGCGCATTGATGCAGGATCGCAATGTGCCTGCGTGATGCCGCTTTGCTTCAACTTATCCTGCGCAAGTTTCAGCCGTTCTTCCGCAACAGCCAATTCCTTGCCAGTCATTTGCAAGGCCGCCATAATACCGGAGCGTTGTTCAATCAGACTGCGCAATGCCGTTTCTGTCTGAATATTGATAAGTAATGCGCGCGGATCAGTTTTGATATCCCGCCCCAGACGGAACAGCAGCGCCTCAATTTTATGTTGCTCAGCACGTAACGCAGCTTCCCGCTCCGGCAGATCCTTCTCTGCCGTTACAAACCGTGCCTGCAGATCCTGTAAATGTCCGGCAGAAGTGGCGAGATTCAGCGCATTTTCATCAGGATGGATTTCCGCAATTTCCCGTTCAAGCCGCGCTATCTCTGCCGACTGATTTTCAACCCGAACGCGCAATTCCGCATCATCGATCATCAATCGTGGCTGCTCATCAGCAAAACCGGCAGGCACCGCCGGAATATCTGCAAAAGCAGTCAGGTCTTCACGCAGGCGATGCAACCGGTGATAATGCGGCAGCGCATTGAGCATAGCCTCAATCTCTGCAATACGGCCTCTTATCTGCCCATGCGCAGTCAGAGCCTGCTGATACTCCGCCTCGGCCTGCCGGAAACTGTCACTCAATTTGCCATAGCTTTGTGCCGAGCTTTTCGCATCCAGCTCGGCCTTCGCGGTTTCAAGCTCTTTCAATTGCGCATTGAGATCAACCAGCCCGCCTGTACGCGCACCGGAACGATAAAACTGATCAGCGCGGCTGCGCAGCAAGTTGAGATTCTGGCTGATGCCCGCAAGGCCGGCACTGGCCGAAAACAGCAATTCACCGAGATTACCCTTGCTGGCAAGGATCGCATCACCGCCTTCTTCCAATGTGTCATCGTCCAGCGAGAACATCATGCGATAGGCATTACGATCAATATCGCCTAATTCGTCGGAAATCAGCGTTTCCGGCAGAACGCGGCCAGCCGGATCACTCAGGCTGTTATTACGCGCTTTGGTGCGCACCAGTTCCTGCGTTGCGCCCTGCAATTGCAAGGAAGCGCCGATTTTCATCGCTGAATAAGAATGCAGAAAATCATAGCGGCTTTTATGTTCAATACCGAAGAGCAGATCGAGCAGCGCCGAAAATGTGGTTGATTTTCCCGCTTCATTCGGCCCGTAAATAATATGCAAATCAGGTTTGCCCTGATCTGCCGCACCAAAATCCAGCACATGATCGGTAAAGCGGCCATAGCGGGTGAGATCCAGACGATTAATCCGCATTATGCCTGTTCCTCTGCCTGAGCGGCCGCACTCAATTCTGCCAGCACATCCTCACTGCCTTTTTGCAATAAATCAGCAATCAGTGCCTGTGCCTGTGCTTCATCACCACCAAAGACATTGCGCATCTCAGCTGGCAATCTTCTCATCAGAGCATCCATCTGCTCTGCAAGACCACTTTGGAAATGTTTAGAGGCGGCCAGCTCATCGGCAATCAATCTGCCCAGTTCCAGCAGCGGATCAACGGTCAGAGCGCCTTCGCTTTTCTGTATTTTGCGTGGCGGAGTGCATTCAAGCTCGAGCTTTTCAATCCAGCAATCACCAATTTGCGCTGCCCTATCCTCGGCCTCAGTCAGCAGCAGATCATGGTCACGGCGCATCTGCCATGCCAGAGGTGTCGTGCCGATCAGATGCAAACGCGCGACGAGTTGCTCACTTGCAGTCGCTTCGCGCTTAGCTTCCAGCGCCTCATGCACTGCCGCAATCACAGCACGCCAATCCTCGCAAGCCGAGACATCCACGCTCACCCGTTCAAATTGCGCGATTGATGTCAGCCGCTCTTCTGTCTGCACAGTGCCATCATCATTCACCGTCACAAGCGTTACGGATTTCGCACCGGCCTCATTAATATCGCGCCCTTGCGGATTACCCGCCATTACTACCGTGCTGTTATAATGGCTGGTCGGTGCATAGACCGCCCTCTTATGAATATGACCAAGCGCCCAATAATGAAAACCATGGGCTTGCAGATCATTGACACTGACCGGCGCATAAAGATCATGCCCTTCGGCACCGTTGAGGCTGGTATGCATCAGCCCGATATTCACCGCTCCGCTAACCGGCAATCCGTAATGAGGCAACAGGCTGTCCGGTGCATGGGGTTTAGCAAAACTCAACCCGTGAATGATCACCGGCTGAGCATGATCCGGCGCGGCAACAGTTATCGCGCAGGCTTTGCGGTCAAAAATATGCACGCGTTCCGGCAGGGTCAGCTCTTTGGTAATTTTCGACAGCGCATCGTGATTGCCGCGAATGATAAAAACATCAATACCTGCCTGATCCAGTCGGCGCAGCTGCTCTGCCAGAAAACGTGCGGTTTTCATTGAAGTCTGGTCGCCGTCATAAAGATCACCGGCAATCAGCAGTGCATTCACGCGTTCACTCAACGCCAGATCGATAATGCGTTCAAAAGCACGGCGGGTCGCATTGCCGATCAGCACCGCGAGTTCCTGATTGCGCAAGGCCAGTGAGCGCAGCGGTGAATCCAGATGGATGTCCGCCGCGTGAATGAAGCGATAGGTCAAATCAGCTCCTGAAAAGTCAGGTTAAAGTCTTTGCGCTGACTATGCGACGGGCCGGTTACAAAAATCAATGCAGCGCCGCATTTTAAAAGTGCATAGCTGCCTGTGTTCACCTGACTGAATAAATTCTTGTAAATCATAGAATTTTCTTATGGCAAACACTTACAATTGAAAAATCCCGTTCCTATATGCAGCCAAAGCACTTTTTTCAGGAGACACATATGTTGCGTGCCACCTCACGTTTAAGTCAGTTCACAGTCGCATTGGGACTGGCGCTCGTTGTATCGCTTTCGGCGATGGATATTGCCGATGCCAGACGTGCGGGTGGTGGCAGCAGCTTCGGCAGCCGCGGCAGTAAAACTTATCAGGCACCTGCACCAACGCAGACTGCACCAAATACTGCTGCGCCGATTGAACGCTCCATGACCCCGAATACCGGTGCGCAGACCCGCCCTGCACAGGGTGCGGCGGCTGCCAATGCAGCAAAGCCTGGTTTCTTCAATAATTTCGGCCGTTCCATGCTGGGCGGTTTGCTGGTCGGTGGTCTGATCGGTATGCTGCTGGGCAATGGCCTCGGCGGTATGGCCGGTTTCCTCGGCCTGATCCTGCAGGTTGCCCTGTTCGCAGGTCTGGCCATGCTGGCCATGCGCTTTTTCGCCAACCGTAATAAGCCTGCAACGGCTGCTGCCGGAGCCGGTAATGCTGGCGCGAACCGTGCGAACCCGATGCAGAATCTGGGTGCGCAGTTTGGCAAGCGCGATGACAACACACATGCACGTTCTTCAACCTCTGTACCATCAGCCGGTTTTGGCGCCAATACAAGTTCGGGTGCAGCTGCAAGCATGATGCAGCCTGCCGTGCAGGAAAAGCCTCTGACTGTTTCACAGGAAGATCTGGAGCATTTTGAAAAAATGCTGACCGAAGTCCAGACTGCCTATGGTCAGGAAAATTACGGCACACTGCGTCAGCTGACAACACCGGAAGCCATGTCTTATCTGGCGGAAGAACTTGGCGAAAACGCTACCAACGGCCTGCGCAACCATGTCAGCGATGTGAAATTGCTACAGGGCGATGTGTCAGAAGGCTGGAGCGAAGAAGGCAAGGATTACGCCACCGTTGCCATTCGTTATGAAAGCATCGACTATCTTGCAGACCGCAATACCGGTGAACTGGCTGAAGGCGAAAGCATGGAGATTTCGGAAAGCACCGAAGTCTGGACATTTGTCCGTCCTGCCAATGGCCGCATTGAAGAGTGGAAACTTTCTGCAATTCAGGCAGCATAAGCGCTCTAATTGATGAACTAAGAAAAGCCGCTCTGAATTTCAGGGCGGCTTTTTTATTACCCAAAATATATAAATTTTAATGATTGCATTTTTTTGCAATCAAATATATTTAATTAAATAGATAATGAAAGCAGGTAAAAAATGCAGAAACCAGACATTGCCGCATTTTACGATCAGCGTACCAGCTCCGTGCAATATGTTGTTGCAGACCCTGAAACACTGGATTGTGTGATCATTGATCCCGTGCTGGAATATGATGAGAAATCCGGCCAGACTGCCACCAATCATGCTGATGAGATGCTGGACTATATTGCACGCCGCAGCTACCGGCTGGTGCAGATTCTCGACACGCATCCCCATGCCGATCATCTTTCTGCCGCCCATTACCTGCACACCCGCACCGGCGCACCGACTGCTATCGGCGCTGAAGTCAGACAAGTGCAGAAAATCTGGTGCGAAATCTATAACTGGCCGGATCTGGCCTGTGACGGTTCGCAATGGGATCATCTGTTTGAAAACGGCGAGACATTTAAAGTCGGTAATCTCGATGCCCATGTGATCCATTCCCCCGGCCATACTCTGGCCTCGGTCACCTATGTAATCGGCGATGCCGCTTTCATCCATGATACATTATTCATGCCCGATGGCGGTACAGCGCGTGCCGATTTCCCCGGCGGCAACGCCACTGCATTGTGGAACAGTATTCAGACCATTCTGCAATTGCCGGAAGATACGCGTCTGTTTACCGGTCATGATTACCGGCCGAACGGGCGCGAAGCCCGTTGGGAATCCCGCATCGGTGAACAATTGCAGGATAATATTCATCTCAGCCGCTACCGTGATGAGGCGAGTTTCGTGGCCGCCCGTCAGGCACGGGATGCAACTTTGCCGATCCCCAAACTGATGCTCCATGCCTTGCAGGTGAATATTCGCGGCGGACGTTTGCCGGAGCCGGAAGATAACGGACAGCGCTATATCAAAATCCCGCTCGGGCGTTTTGACGGCGCGCCGTGGGAGTGAACATGTCTGATATGATACCAACTGAAGTCACAGCACCTGACGCTAATGAGCTGCGTGCACGGGTGACCGAGGCTTCCGCCTTTCTGAAAAAAATGTCCAATCCTGATCGTTTGCAGGTGACCTGCGCTTTGGTTGAGGGTGAACTGTCTGTGCGCCAGCTTGAAGATATGCTCGGCATCCGCCAGCCCGGTCTGTCGCAGCAGCTGGCAGAATTGCGTGCTGCCGGACTGATCAGCGCCCGTAAGGAAGGCAAAGCCGTGTTCTATTCTCTGGCCGATGAGCGGGTGAAAATCTTCATCGCCACCATGCACCAGTTGTTTTGTGCACCGGATATAAGGACATAACATCATGGAAAATTTTACCCCATGGTCTGCTCTTGGCGGCGGATTGCTGATCGGGCTTTCTGCGGTCTTGCTGATGTTGTTTGAAGGCCGGATTGCCGGTATCAGCGGTATCGTCAGCAGGCTTTTCCCGCCCTATAGCGACAGTCGTTTTTTATCCCGCGCCGGATTTGTGCTGGGATTACTGGCCGCACCTTTTCTCTATCTGCTCTTCACCGGTGCACTGCCTGCAATCACAGTCGCATCCGATCCGGTCTTGATGAGTATCGCCGGTCTGCTGGTTGGTTTTGGCGCGGTCTTGGGCAGCGGTTGCACCTCCGGCCACGGTGTATGCGGCATTTCCCGTCTCTCGCCCCGCTCCCTGCTGGCGACAACATTGTTTATGGCAGCCGGTTTCATCACCGTCTTCATCATGCGCCATCTCGTCAGTTAAAGTAGGTCGATCATGTCATTTCTGATTAATCTTGTTATCGGTCTGATCTTCGGGCTGGGGCTGGTGATTTCCGGTCTGGCCAATCCTGAGAAAGTGCTGAATTTTCTCGATATTACCGGCAATTGGGATCCGTCACTGGCTCTGGTGATGGGTGCAGCGGTAGTCACAACCTTCATCGGCTATCGCATGGTTTTTGCCCGTCAGAAACCGCTCTGCGCCGTAGATTTTGATGTGCCTGCAAACCGTAAAGCCGACAAATCCCTGATGACAGGGGCAATCCTGTTCGGCATCGGCTGGGGGCTTGGTGGTATTTGTCCGGGGCCTGCGATTACCACGGTGGGCTTAGCCGCAACTGGCACATTGATCTTTGTACCGGCGATGGTC
>NZ_ANNO01000340.1:0-3325 GCF_000409565.1 Pseudochrobactrum sp. AO18b | reverse complement strand
CCCACGGCGCTCTGATTTGATCAATCGAATGGAACACTGGGCCGTGGCCGACTGATCGGCCATTTCCATCTTTCATGCCGACTTCAAGCTGATGCGCAGCACCAATCGCCCGCAACAGATAGGCTTTGGCCTCGCGTACTGCATCCGGCAATATATTGCCTTTCGCCAGTTCCGCCGCCAAAGCGCTCGATAACGTGCAGCCGGTGCCGTGGGTATCCGGTGTTTCAATTCGCGCGGCCTCAAACCATTCTGTATGCGTGTTGCTCAGCAAAAGATCAGGGCAGAATTCACCTGCCATATGCCCGCCCTTCATCAGCACGGCTTTGCAACCTTTAGCCAGCAAAGCACGGCCTTGGCGTTCCATATCCTCGCGGCTTTCAGCGACCGGCTGTCCGAGTAACGCTGCCGCTTCCGGCAGGTTTGGTGTCAGTAATGTTGCCAGCGGCAGTAATTTCTGCCTCAGACTTTCCACTGCCTGCGGGTCGAGCAGTGCTGCACCACCTTTGGCAATCATCACCGGATCGAGCACAATCTGCAAATCCGGTTGTTTGACAAGCTGCTCCTGCAAAACCTGCGCCACGCGATCAGAAATTTGCGCATTGACGATCATGCCGATCTTAACCGCATCGACCCGCACATCACTGAAAATCATCGTCAATTGCTGGGCGACAAAATCTGCCGGTACAGGAAAAACACCGGAAACGCCTTGCGTGTTTTGTGCGGTCAGCGCTGTCAGCGCCGCCATGCCGTAAGTACCGCGTGCAGCAAAGGTTTTCAGATCAGCCTGAATACCGGCACCGCCGGACGGATCGGAGCCGGCGAGAGAAAGAACATTTTTCATGACTCAGCCCTTTGCTCCACGGAAATGAGCAATCGCCGCATTGAAAGCACGGGCTTCCTGCTCAGGGCTCTCCTGACCGCAGATTGCAGACACCACAGCCAGACCATCAATACCGGTCGCCAGCACATCCTCCACATGCGGCAGTTTAATGCCGCCGATTGCCACGGCTGGCAGGCCGTTGTGCGAGTAAACCCGTTTCAACCCGTCAAAACCGATGGAAGGCGCGCAGTTCTTTTTGGTAGCGGTCGGGAAAACTGGGCCGATGCCGAGATAATCCACCACAGCACTATCCGCTTTGGTGGCCATTTCTGCAGTCTGTACCGACAGACCAAGGATCATATCCGGCCCGATCTTTGCCCGTACCTGTTCCGGTGAGCCGTCATGCTGACCGATATGCAAACCATCGGCACCAACAGCAATGGCAACGTCAATATTGTCATTGATAATCAGCTTGGCATTAGTGCCTTCAAGCGCCGCTTTCAATGCTTTGGCAGTTTCAAGCATCTCCTGCTGGTTAGCGTCTTTATCGCGCAACTGCACCATTGTGGCACCGCCACGCACCGCTGCAATTGCGGTTTCCACCATACCCAAACTGCCGCAAAGCTCGCGGTCGAGAACGAGATAGAGCGACAGATCAAACTGTTTCATAGAATTGTACCTTTGCCTGAGACTGGAATTGTGCGGGAGAGAGCGCATAAAGCGCATCGATAAAATGTATCTGGAAGCTGGCAGGGCCTTTTGCCTGCAAGGCCGCCTGCTCTCCGGCCACGGCATACATAGCCAGAGCTGCGGCGGAGGCCTCGAGAGCAGAGGTTCTATGTGCGGCGACGAATGCACCTGTCAGGCAGGTCAGCGCACAGCCCAAAGCTGTGACTTGCGGCATCAGTGGTGAGCCGCCATCAATGCGCATAGTTGTCTGACCATCGGTGACAAGATCATAAGCGCCGGTCACTGCGACCGTACATTGATGCTCCCGCGCCAGTATTTGAGCCGCGTGGTGCGCGCTACCGGCATCATCACCGCTGTCTGCGCCCTGTCCGCGTGCGGAAAAGCCCGCAAGCGTCAGAATTTCCGATGCATTACCGCGAATAATTGTTGGTTTCAGTGCCAAAAGTTTTTGCGCTGCATCGCGGCGGAAGGTTGAGGCAAAATGCGCAACGGGGTCAAAAACCCACGGAATATTATGCGCATTGGCAGCCGTGATAGCAGCGATCATGCCCTGCACCCAGAGTGGCGACAGCGTGCCGATATTGATTGTGACCGCGCCGCATAATTTTGCGAACTCTCCCGCCTCTTCCTGTGCATGCAGCATAGCCGGAGATGCACCGGCAGCCAAAACCACATTGGCAGCCGTATTCATCGCCACGAAATTAGTGATGCATTGTATGAGGGGTTTGCGCTGTCGCATGGTTTCCAGCATCACGCCGAAATCCGGTAGATCTTTCATATCAGCCCTCCGCAACGGTGAGGGTCTGACGCGGGGTGCCGTTATCGTCGCTATTGCGAAAAGCCGCCCTTTGATCTGACTCCCTCCGCCGGCATTATCCGGTTCAGGTTCAAAGGGTACTTCTCAGCCGGATGATCCGGGCGCCCCTGTCTCTCATCATCATTATGGCAGAGCAAAATGCGGCTGTCCACCGCTTGGGCGTGTTCAGCTGATTAATATGGCACGGAAATCATTGACATTTGTGCCGGTCGGCCCCGTTACAAACAGATCACTGCTTGCATTGAACGCACTCCAGCTGTCATGGCCTGCGAGAAACTGTTTCACATCAAGACCAAGCTCCGTCATGCGCTGAATTGTGTTGCCGTCAGCAAAAGCACCCGCATTATTCTCCGAACCGTCAATACCGTCCGTATCCGCAGCCAAAGCGTGAATATTAGCGTGGCCAGCAATATTCAGCGCCAGTGCCAGCATAAATTCGCTGTTGCGCCCGCCTTTCCCTGCTTTTGAACCGGAGCCGAGCGTTACCGTTGTTTCACCGCCGGAAAGTAACAGAAGCGGCTGGCCGGATGTGCGGTTGCGTGCCTGATACTGCGCCAATGCCCCATGCATCAGCGCAATGTCTTTCGCTTCCCCTTCAATGGAATCCGAGAGAATGAGCGTTTCAACGCCCTGCTCCTCAGCCAGTTTTGCAGCTGCCTTTAGTGATTGCGCTGCGCTGGCAATAATATGGTGGCTGTGCCGCGCAAACACGGCATTATCAGGCTGCGGCGCATCGGCTTTTTCACTTCGTAAATGCGCCATGACCTTTTCCGGCAGTTGCATCTTGTAATGTTCAATATATTTCAGCGCATCATGACGGGTTGCGCGATCGGCAATTGTCGGCCCTGAGGCGATCAGTGCCGGATCATCACCCGGAATGTCCGAGACAATCAGACTGACCATACGGGCAGATCCTGCAAGGGCAGCCAGCCTGCCACCTTTGATCGTAGAAACATGCTTGCGGATAGCATTCATCACGCTGATCGGCGCACCGCTGG